>NZ_FR889179.1:7974-142459 GCF_000432215.1 Anaerostipes sp. CAG:276 | reverse complement strand
CCTGTGTACCGATCGACGGATTAGTATCAGAGTGTATTACAAGAGCGAAGATCGACCTGAAGGCAGGCCAGACCATCGATGGAATCGGAGGATTCACAACACATGGATCTATCGCAGAAGCAAAAGAATCTGACGCCAAAGGATATGTACCGTTCGGACTTGTAACAAACAAGGCAGTTATGAAGAGAGATGTGAAGAAGGGTGAACTCCTGACATACGATGATGTGGAATTAGATAAGTCAACCCTGATCTACCAGCTGAGAAAAGAACAGGACGCAATGTACGGAAGAAACGTTTTATAGTTTCATAGCAGGAACAGAACAGGAAGAAGATGTCCCGGAGGTCTGTGTTTGTCTGACGGACCTGACCTCTGAGACATTCTCAATTAAGGAGGAAAGAGAAGATGCTTGTAACTTCAAAGGAACTGTTTAAAAAAGCACAGGAAGGGAAATTCGCGATCCCTGCACCAAACTTTATTGATCTTGAGTCTCTCCGCTGGCATGTGGAAACAGCCGAAAGACATAATCTCCCGCTGATCCTTGCACTGGCTGAGGCACATATCGGAGAAAATATTACATTGGAAGATGCTGCTTTGGTAGGAAAGAAATATGCCGAGGAAGCAAAAGTACCGGTTGTACTTCATCTGGATCACGGAACTACACCGGAAGTGATCAAAAAAGCAATCGATCTTGGATTTTCTTCTGTCATGATTGACGCTTCACAGGATACTTTTGAAGAAAATGTAAGAAAAACTAAGGATATCATCGACTATGCACATCCAAAGGGAGTGGTAGTGGAAGCAGAAATCGGCCATGTGGGAGCCGGTGAAAACTATGAGAACCATGAGACATCCGATTCTCAGTATACAACTGTAGAAGAGGCAAAGAAGTTTGCCGAAGAGACAGGTGTGGATTCACTTGCGATCTCTATCGGTACAGCACATGGAATGTATAAAGGCATTCCGGAAATCAATTTTGACAGACTGAAAGAAATTGCTGCGGCTGTTGACACTCCGCTTGTCCTTCACGGAGGATCTTCATCAGGAGATGAAAACTTAAACCGCTGTGCAACAAATGGAATTACGAAAATAAATATCTTCTCTGACCTGTTAGTGGCCGCAAAAGAGGAGATTGACAATAATAAACCGGAAACGTATCTGGATGTAAAGGCATTGTCAAAACAGGGAATGCAGAAATGTCTGGAACACTATTATGCAGTATTTGAAACAAGGGAAGCTTAATTTCCAAGCTGTAAGGAGGAGAATCAATAATGACCGTATATAAAGAACAAATCAGCCTGAACTCTCATGGCACGACACCGACTTACCTGGATATCACCCCTCAGGTAAAGGAAGCAATCAAAAACAGCGGAATCAAGAGCGGAACCTGTACCGTCATCTCACCTCACACAACCTGCTCTGTTTTCTTTGAAGAATTTGTACATGATTATAATGAGGCAGGGGATGAATTTCTCCAGGAAGATTTAAACAATGTGCTTGAAAAGATCATTCCAAATCAGGATTCTAAAGATCTCTACATTTATCCGGGAGAAAAACATTATGAGGCTGTGGAGGCATGGCCGAACGCTGCAGAATATCTTCCGGACGGGGACAGAAAAGCCCTCTGGAACTGCGACGCACATCTGAAAGCAACACTTCTTGGCTCCAGCCAGGTGTTTGACGTAGAAGACGGAAAATTAGGTGTCGGATCCACAGGATATGTTTATTTTGTAGACTTTGACCGCACACGTGCCCGCACAAGAAAATGCAAGATCATTGTAATGGGCGAATAGGAAGGGATGGCATAAGCATGAAGAGAGAACTGAGAGTACCATTTTTAATCGTCAATCCAAAAGCATATATTTACGGAGAAGAATCCTTAGAACTTGCAAAAGTTTGTGACCAGCTTGCCGAGGAATATGACATTGACATTATCTTTACAGGACAGCATGTGGACTTAAAACAGATCGCACAGGAGACAAAAAATTTGATCGTGACAACACAGCATATGGACGGATTAGTTCCGGGAAGAGGAATGGGATTCATCCTTCCGGATGCGCTGAAAGCAGCCGGAGTGGACGGTGTGATCTTAAACCACGCAGAGCATCCGCTTTCTATGTGTGACTTGGATAAGACCATCAAACGTGCAAATGAACTGGATATGATCACGATCGTGTGCTCAGATTCAGTGGAACAGACAAGAGCGGTTGCAGAGCTTGGGCCTGATGTTATGATCTGTGAACCTACCAGCCTGATCGGAACAGGAAGCACAAGTGATGACGCATACATAGAAGCTACAAATGAAGCAGTGAAGTCCGTAAATCCTGACATTAAGATCATTCAGGCTGCCGGAGTCAGCACCGGGGACGACGTCTACAGAGTCGTAGTGGGCGGAGCTCACGGAAGCGGAGGAACAAGCGGAATCCTGAATGCGCCGAGCAGAAAAGGCAAGATTGAAGAAATGCTTCAGGCGCTTGTGAAGGCAAAAAAAGAAATATAACATTTTCCACATGATTTCCGTTTGGCTCTTAAAATGCCTCACTTTAGTCATGCAGAAAATGGACGTAATGTCTACTGAATAGATTGCTGGAAAAGTTCTGTATCCTGAGAAGATACAGAACTTTTTTGACGGGTTTCATCAAATTGATTTTTGTCAAGTAATAGTATATAATTTACATTAATAAAAAGGAATCGTTCTGCTTTCGGAAAGGATTTTTATGTTATCTTTATTCCTGTCTTTCTTATTTCCGAGGCGCTGCCCGATCTGTCATCATCTCTTAAAAAATCAGCAAAGCCTTATTTGCCCCAAATGTTATCAAAAGGTCGTCTTTGTTCGGGAGCCGGCCTGTTTTTGCTGCGGAAAACCTCTGGAAAACGAAGAAACAGAGCTGTGCAGTGACTGCAGAAAGCATCCGAAGACATTTAAAAAGGGGATCCCTTTGTGTGTGTATAACAACGAAGTAAGGGATTCCCTGGCGGCGATCAAATATCAAAACCAGAAGGAATATGCGGACTTTTATATTATGGAAATAAAAAAGAGGAAATTAAAACAGCTGAAAAATTTGAGAATTGATCTGATACTGCCTGTTCCGCTCCACAAAAGGAAAAAAAGACAGAGGGGATTTAACCAGGCAATGCTGTTTGCAGAAGGTATCGGAGAGATCCTCCATGTACCGGCCAGTGACTGTGTGCTGTTCAGAATCAAATATACAAAGCCGTTAAAGTCGCTGAATCCAAGGGAGCGTCTGGCATCCATGGAACACAGTTTTTGGGCTTCTGACGAAGTGAAGGGGAAAAGGGTACTCTTAGTGGATGACATTTACACAACAGGGGCCACGGCAGAAAGCTGCACGAGGGCCTTGAAAGCGGCAGGTGCAGAAGACGTATGGGTGTTTTGTGTGGCAATCGGATATGGAGAATAGGAGGGACTAAAGCAGAGGATAGAAATCCTGATTTGATATCCTTTCCATTATTCTCACAGTAGAAATCTATCGGTTTCCCTGATATAATAAAGCTTTGCGGGCTGTACACAGATGTGTAAGGAAATTATTTGACTATGTCAAATCTCATCTGGCACGCAAAGTTTAAAAGACTATGAGCTGAAGTGGGCTTGCCCACTTTGTTCGGTACAGAAGGGAATTTATAATGAAATTGAAAAAAGAAATCGGAGAAGCGCTGCTTTTCTGGTATGACCATAATGCGAGAATCCTGCCCTGGAGGGCGGATAAGAATCCATACCGCATCTGGGTTTCCGAGATCATGCTCCAGCAGACCAGAGTGGAGGCGGTGAAGCCCTATTTTGACCGCTTTATGGAAGAACTGCCGGAGGTAAAGGATCTGGCGGAAGTAGATGAAGAAAAACTTATGAAACTGTGGGAGGGGCTGGGTTATTATAATCGGGCCAGAAATTTAAAAGCCGCGGCTCAGACCATCGTAAAAGAGTATGACGGGAAGCTTCCGAATGACTACGATCAACTGCTTTCGCTGAAGGGGATCGGTATGTACACGGCGGGGGCCATCGCCTCTATTGCCTATGATATCCGGGTTCCTGCCGTTGACGGAAATGTTCTGCGTGTCATGGCCAGGCTCCTGGGTGACGATTCTGACATTCTGAAAGAAAAAACAAAAAAAGAGATGGCGGAAAGAGTTATGGAGATCATGCCGGATCAAAGGGCAGGAGATTTTAATCAGGCACTGATCGAACTGGGGGCCATTGTCTGTGTGCCTAACGGAGAACCGAAATGCTGTGAATGTCCATGGGACACGGTTTGTACTGCATACAGAGAGGATCTGATCGGCAGGCTGCCGGTGAAGAAGCCGAAAAAGAAACGGAAGATAGAAAAGAGAACCGTGTTCGTCATCGAGACGGACAGTATGGTTGCCCTTCATAAAAGAGAAGAGAAAGGTCTTTTGGCAGGACTGTGGGAATTTCCAAACATACTCGGGAAATGCAGCCAGGATCTGGTGGAAGAAACATTGGATGGCTGGGGAATGTCAGACTGTGTTTATGAATTTACCCACGAGGGGAAACATATTTTCAGCCACATTGAATGGCAGATGTCAGGAGTGTTGGTTTCTCTGAAAGAACCGGTGGAGTCAGAAGAACTTACTTGGGTCAGCAAGAAGGATTTAGAAGAGGAATACGCCATTCCGTCGGCATTTGAAATGTTTAGGGAGTCTTTACAATCTGTCTATTAAAGGGTACAATTACAGAAGCTATATATTATTATAAGGTAAGGAGAGCAGCAATGAAAAAATTAATAGCAGTTGCGCTGTCTACAGTTGTCTGTTTTGGTGTGCTGGCCGGATGCGGCAGCTCCAAAAAAGAGGACAAGACAATCGTAGTCGGTGCGAGTCCATCACCACACGCAGACATCTTGAAGGTTGCGGCAAAGGAACTGGAAAAGGACGGCTACAAGCTGGAGATTAAAGAGTATTCAGACTATGTACAGCCGAATAACGCATTGGGATCAGGAGATCTCGACGCCAACTACTTCCAGCACATCACCTATCTGAAGAATTTTGCAAAGGAACATAAGCTGGATTTAGTTTCTGTCGGAATGATCCACTATGAACCGTTCGGCATTTTCCCGGGGAAAGCAAAATCACTGAAAGATGTGAAAAAAGGTGCAGTGATCGCAGTTCCCAATGACACTACAAACGAGGCAAGAGCATTATTGCTTTTGGAAGCACAGGGCCTGATCAAGCTCAAAGACGGAGCAACCCTTACAGCAACCAAAAAAGATATTGTGAAAAACCCTAAGAACATCGAGATTAAAGAGCTGGAAGCAGCACAGCTGCCGCGTTCCTTAAAGGATGTGGATTTCGCGGTCATCAACGGAAATTATGCTTTGCAGGCCGGCATGACAGTAAATAAGGACGCCCTCGCAGTGGAAGATGAGGAGTCTGTGGGCGGAGCAAAGACCTACGGAAATGTCGTTGCAGTCAAGAAAGGCAATGAAGACAAGGACTCTATTAAGGCTCTGATCAAAGCATTAAAGAGCGACGCAGTAAAGAAGTATATGGAGAAAGAATATAAAGGCGCGGTCGTACCATTATTCTAGAACCATTGCGATAAAATTAAGTTTAAGAAGGAGAAAATCATGAGAAAAATTTTAACCGTAGCACTGGCTGGTGTATTGGCAGCAACAATGCTGTTTGCAGGATGCAGCAAAAAAGAAGAGAGCAAAATTCCGGAAAAGATCATTGTGGGAACCAATGCGGAATTCCCTCCGTTCGAGTACGTTGACGACAATAAAAAGGTTGACGGCTTCGACATTGCGCTTATGAAAGAAATTGCGAAACGCATGGATAAGAAGATCGAGATCCAGAACATGGAATTCAAATCTTTGATCGGTTCTATGGAGTCCAAGACCATCAACGTGGTTGCAGCGGGAATGACGAAAACAGAGGAACGCCAGAATGCAGTAGATTTCTCAGACAGTTACTATACATCCAATCAGGCGATCATTGTTAACAAAGACAGCAAGATTACAAAACTGTCTCAGCTGGACGGAAAGAAAATCGGTGTTCAGGAAGGTACTACGGGAGACCTTATTTCATCCGGAGATAAATTCGGTGAGCCGGGAAAAGAAAAAGTTGTTGTAAAAAAGGCAAAGGTAAAAAGGTTTAAAAAAGGTGTAGATGCAGTCATGGATCTGAAAAACGGATCAGTAGATGCGGTTGTCATCGATGAAAAGCCTGCTCAGGAATTTGTAAAGAACAACAGCAAAAAGCTGAAATTAGTCATTGACTCTGCTGGAGCAGAATACTACTGCCTGGCACTTCCGAAAGGAAACGAAGAGTTTAAGAAAGAGATCAACAAACAGTTAAAGGCAATCAAGGAAGATGGAACTTACGATAAGCTCAAAGCGAAATACATCGATAATTCCGATAAGTAGTTTACAGGAAAGGTAAGATATTGACATGTTAGATTCATATTATCGGGCTTTTATAGCAGAGCAGCGGTACCTGATGTACCTGGACGGACTAAAAATGACTCTGCTGGTATCTCTGCTGGCGATTATTCTGGGTGTAGCGCTGGGAACCATTCTTGCACTGATGCGCATGACAGCAGAGCGGAGAGGGAAAAGTACATTATTATCTAAAATAGCATATGTATATATTGATATTATCAGAGGAACCCCTACGGTTACGCAGCTGCTGATCATGTATTTTGTAGTTCTGAAAGGGGTGGACGGACTGATCGTCGGTACGGTGACGTTCGGGCTGAACAGTGCGGCGTATGTCGCAGAAATCATCAGGGCAGGAATCCTTGCAGTAGATCATGGACAGATGGAAGGCGGACGTTCTCTGGGCCTGTCTTATGGACAAACAATGAAAGATATCATCCTTCCGCAGGCGGTAAAAAATATTCTTCCCGCATTGGGAAATGAGTTTATTGTTCTGATCAAGGAAACAGCTATATTGGGGTATGTATCCATTGTTGACCTGACGAAAGTTGCAGATTTTGTTACTTCACGGACATATGAAGCGTTTGCTCCTCTGATCGGAACCGCCATTATTTATTATTTGGTTGTGAAAGTGCTCACTCTTGTATTAGGGGCTGTGGAAAGGAGGCTGAGACAGAGTGATAAACGTTAAAGATTTACACAAATATTTCGGCTCCCTGGAAGTCCTGAAAGGCATCAACTGCCACATTGAGAAGGGAGAATGTGTCTGTATCATTGGTGCGTCCGGTTCCGGAAAGAGCACATTCTTACGGTGTCTTAACCTTTTGGAGACACCTACAAAAGGTGATATTACCATTGACGGCATGAATATCATGGAGAAGGGGTTTGATGTGGATGAACTCCGCCGGAAGGTAGGCATGGTGTTTCAGCATTTTAACCTTTTTCCTCACCTGTCTATTCTCGATAATGTGACATTAGCCCCGATCCGTCACAAGATGATGACACCGGACGAGGCTAAGAAGAAGGCTATGGAACTGTTGAACCGTGTAGGTGTCGGCGACAAGGCGGACAACTATCCGGTACAGCTCTCCGGAGGGCAGAAGCAGCGTGTGGCTATCGCCAGATCGCTGGCTCTGTCACCGGATATTATGCTGTTTGATGAGCCTACATCGGCTTTGGATCCGGAGATGGTCGGAGAAGTTCTTGAGGTTATGAAACAGCTTGCAAAGGAAGGAATGACCATGGCGGTTGTCACCCATGAGATGGGATTTGCAAGAGAAGTGGCTGACAGAGTCTTGTTTATGGACGGCGGAGTTATATTGGAGGCCGGGACACCGGAACAGATATTTGACTATCCGAAAGAAGACAGGACGAAAGAATTTTTGAGTAAGGTATTATGACATTTTCCACACGATTTCCGTTTGGCTCTTAGAATGCCTCACTCCAATCGTGTAGAAAATGGACATATTATCTGCTGGAGCAGGCAGCTTAGAAATCAAAGGTGCCACCTGCGATAGTTTTTCTGATACTAAGCTGATCTTTATACGGCAAAAGTGTTTTAAGGCAGAAAGATTAAGACGTTATTTATAAAAAACATGTTGCAAATTTCGGAGCAACATGTTTTTTCTTTAGAAAATTATTTCTGGCTGCTGGAGCTATTTAGTAAGTAATTTATTTTGTGTTTACAAAATATTACAAATATTGTATAATCACAATATGAGAATAACACAATCAGAAAAGTATGAGGTGTGGAGGGTATAATGACAGAAGTAGATATTTCTTCATCGAATGATAAAGGGCACATAATTATATACCAGACGGAGGATGGACTTACACATATTAATGTTAAGATAGAAGATGAAACCGTTTGGCTCACACAGGCACAGCTATGCAGCTTATATCAAACCAGCAAGTCTAACATAAGCGAACATATTAAACATATATTTCAGGAAGGTGAACTGGAGGAAAAAGCAGTTGTTCGGAAATTCCGAACAACTGCGGCTGACGGAAAAAGCTATAATGTAATACATTATAATCTTGATATGATTATTTCACTTGGCTACCGTGTAAAATCAATCATCGCTACGAAGTTTCGTATTTGGGCAACAGAACGTTTGAAAGAGTACATGATAAAAGGTTTCACAATGGACGATGAAAGATTGAAGCAATTAGGAGGAGGAAATTACTGGGGAGAACTTCTTGATAGAATCAGAGATATTCGCTCTTCAGAAAAGGTGCTTTACAGACAAGTGCTTGACTTATATGCCACAAGTGTAGACTATGATCCTAAAAGTGCTCAATCCATTCGTTTTTTTAAGATTGTACAAAATAAACTTCATTTTGCTGCACATGGGCATACTGCTGCAGAAGTGATTTATGAACGTGCCGATGCAAACAAGCCGTTTATGGGTTTAACCTCATTTTCCGGAGAGATACCAATTAAAAAAGATATTGGTATTGCTAAGAATTACCTGAGACAAGACGAACTGAAAGTACTTAATAATCTTGTTTCTGGATATTTTGATTTTGCTGAGATACAGGCTTTGCGCCATAATCCAATGTATATGAAGGATTATATCAAGCATTTGGACAGCATACTGGCATCTACTGGGGAAAAGTTACTCGAAAATTCAGGAAGTGTAAGCCACATTCAGGCAATGGAGAAAGCGAAGAAAGAGTATCAAAAATACCAGGTTCAGACCGTTTCTCCCGTGGAACAGGCATATCTTGATTCTATAAAATCGATTGAAAAAAAAGCAAAAAGAAAATCCAGAGAATAAATGAAATAAAATACCGGAAACCTGTCACAGTTCCCGGTATTTTTTAGCTGCATTAAATTGTATGTATTCTACACGATTCCCTGTGCTGTCATCGCATCAACAACCTTTTCGAAGCCTGCGATATTTGCACCGGCTACGTAGTTTCCTTCCATGCCGTAGCGTTTTGCCGCGTCGTCTAAGTTGTGGAAGATATTTACCATGATATTCTGTAATTTACCGTCTACTTCCTCGAATGACCAGCTTAAACGCTCGCTGTTCTGGGACATTTCCAGTGCGGATGTGGCAACACCTCCGGCATTGGCAGCCTTTCCAGGGGCAAATAAGATATTGTTTGCCTGAAGATATTCTGTTGCTTCCAGAGTCGTAGGCATGTTTGCACCCTCTGCAACTGCGTAGCATCCGTTTGCGACTAATGTTTTTGCATCCTCGATGTCTAATTCGTTCTGAGTTGCACATGGAAGGGCAACATCACAAGGAACAGTCCATACGCCTCTGCCTTCGTGGTACTCTGCGCTTGGACGGGCCTTAGCATATTCGGTAAGGCGGGCACGCTTCACTTCTTTTACATCCTTTAATAAATCTACATCGATTCCGTCTTTGTCATAAATCCAGCCTGTGGAATCAGAGACAGTTACGACTTTGGCACCTAAATGCTGTGCTTTCTGGGTAGCGTAGATCGCAACATTTCCGGAACCGGAAATACATACGGTGGCATCTTTGAGAGATTTGCCGTTGCATTTGAGCATTTCATCTGTCAGATAGAGTAGTCCGTATCCGGTAGCTTCTGTACGTGCCAGAGATCCGCCGTAAGATAATCCTTTTCCTGTGAGCACACCTTCGTATACTCCGCGGATTCTTTTATACTGTCCGAACATGTATCCGATCTCGCGGGCACCTGTACCGATATCTCCGGCAGGGACGTCTGTGTCAGCACCGATATATTTGCAGAGTTCTGTCATGAAGCTCTGGCAGAATGCCATGACTTCTCTGTCTGATTTTCCTTTCGGATCAAAATCAGCTCCGCCCTTTCCTCCGCCGATCGGAAGACCGGTAAGGGAGTTCTTAAAGATCTGTTCAAAACCTAAGAACTTAATGATTCCAAGATTTACAGACGGGTGAAGTCTCAGACCGCCTTTGTATGGTCCGATGGCGCTGTTAAACTGAACGCGGTAACCGGTGTTTACCTGTACCTGCCCTTTGTCGTCCACCCAAGGCACGCGGAATTTGAACTGGCGTTCCGGATTGACAAGACGCTCTAACAGGGCTTCTTTTCTAAACTTCTCTTCGTTTGCTTCAACGACTGCGCGAAGAGATTCCAGTACTTCCTTGACTGCCTGATGAAACTCCGGTTCAGCCGGATTCTGGGCAACCACTTTCTCAATTACTTCATCTACATATGACATTGTGTATCCTCCTTGAAACAATACTTCAGTATTTTGTTTTGCTTGGACTTTTATCGATAACATTATACAGGATAAAATTTCATAAGACAATAGTAAATTACTGCTTTAATGTGTTAAAGTAAATCGAAAAATGCATGAGGAAAAGATTTCAAGTTTTTTTCGGGGTGTGATATAATGAGCGCAGAACGCCGCCGGGGATGCGGCGGCATGAAGAAAGGAAATACAATGAAAAATTCAGTTGTCATTGCTTATTATAATGGGAAACAATATATAAAAGAACAAGTGGATTCAATCTTAGGACAGCTTGGAGCGGAAGATGAGCTGATCATTTCCGTGGATTCCGATCAGGATGGTTCCGGGGAGCTGCTCAGAGAAATGGCTGAGAATGACGGCCGTTTAAAATTGATCAAGGGCCCGGGCCAGGGAGTGGTAAAAAATTTTCAGAACGGTCTGCTTCACTGCACGGGAGATCTTATTTTTTTAGCCGACCAGGATGATGTCTGGTTGCCCCAAAAGGTTGAGAAAGTCACTGCCTGCTTTCAAGACCCTGATGTTACAGTGACAGTCCACAATGCGCAGATTTCCGATGAAGGATTAAAACCTCTGGATGAGACGACATTTCAATGGAGGGACAGCGGTGCGGGGTTTTGGAAGAACATAAAAAAGAATTCCTATATAGGATGCTGTATGACGTTTCGGCGGGATATCTTAAACCGCATTCTTCCTGTTCCGGATTCAATCTGGATTCATGACCAGTGGATCGGGCTCCTCGCTGAACAGCTTGGGAACCCGGTATTTTTAGAAGATGTTCTTTTACTGTACCGCAGACACGGCGCAAATGTTACCGAACTTACACACGGCAGTGTTATATCCATGTTAAAAAAGCGATATGATATGATTATGGGAATTAACCGTCGGATCAGGAGGTGGAAGAGAGAAGATGCCAAAAAGAAGAAATTTTTATAGACGGAATAAATATTTAATATGGGCATTCCTTGCGCCGTTTTTCATCCTCGAAGGAATTGCAGTCATAATGAAGGTAGAACCCTTTGGGAACAACTCCTTTCTGATCGTGGATGCACTGCATCAATATCTTCCATTTTTTGCGGATTATCATGAGAAGCTCAGGTCTTTGGACAGCCTGTTTTATTCTTTTCATGGCGGCCTCGGCTTCAACTTTTTGGGGCTGTGGGCGTATTATCTTTCCAGTCCGCTGAACCTTATTATTGTACTTTTTCCGAAAGAGATGCTGAACATGGTTCTCAGTCATCTCTATATTATAAAGATTGCCCTGTGCGGGCTGAGTGCGGCGTATTATTTCAGATCCAGAGATAAAAAAAGGCAGGATATGAGCATCACTGCATTTGGAATTTGTTATGCACTGAGCAGTTATATTGTGGGATACAGCTGGAATATTATGTGGCTGGAAGTCATGATAATGCTTCCTCTGATCCTTGCAGGAATAGACCGGCTGATAAAAAAGCGGGACGGAAGGCTTTACTGTGCTGCCTTGTTTTTCTCCCTTCTCTGTAATTTTTACATGTCTTTCATGACATGTCTGTTTCTTGTACTGTGGTATTTACTGTATGACCACAAAAAAGTAAAGGACTTTTTTGTAAACGGTCTGAAATTTGCAGGATATTCTGTGCTGTCGGCGATGATGGCGGGGGCGGTCCTGCTTCCGGCATATTTGGGAATCATGAAAACTTCATCTGCGAAATGGGATTTTCCAAAAGAACTTTGGTATGGAAATTTTGCGGATATCTACTGCCGCCATTTCCTGGGTACTGCGCCGATCACAAACTCTGTAAATGACGGGGAAATCAACCTCTACTGCGGGATATTGACACTGATCTTCGTGCTGTTCTATTTTATGGCCTCCCGGATTTCCTGGAAGACAAAAATAAAACGCGCACTGCTTCTGATTCTTTTGTTTTTCAGCTTTAATATGCCGTTTCTCGGCTATATATGGCACGGATTTCATAATCAGTACGGAATACCAAACCGGTTTGCATATTTATATATTTTTCTTCTGCTCATTATGGCCTATGACGGGCTGCTGGTCATCAAAAGGGAAGGAAGAGAACAGGCATGGAAACTCTGTATTGCCTGCGGCATCTTCTGTATGTCAGTTGGTATCTCAAGCCTCCTGAATACAAAAGCTTTTGACCGCAAAGTTTTGGCACTGACAGCGGCAGCGGTTTTCGTGTATCTCCTGGTGTTTGCTCTGTACGACAGAAAAACGCTGTCCAGAAAAGGGATGATTGCCATATGCTCGGTTCTGCTGGCCATAGAAACAGCCGGGATGGCAGTCTACGGCTTTTCTGAGAACGGTCAGGTGCTGGTCACTGAATATTTCGGGGATACAAAAGATATCCAGAAGGTAAAGGACAAATACAAAACAGGTCCGGACCGGCGAATGGAACTGATCAAGGGCAAAATGCTTGATGAGAGCATTTGGCATACGTTAAACGGAGTCACCATGTTTGGGTCTACGGCGCTCGGCAGTGTAGTGGATATCATGGACGACCTGGGATTTTATACGGGAATCAATGAGTACCTGTATGAGGGGGCAACCCCTTTTACAAATAATCTTCTCGGAGTGAAGTATAATTTGTTAAGGACATCGGATACGAATACCACAGAATTTCAATATTTGGACCGCATCGGCAATGTAAATGTTTATGGAAATCCATATTCAACGGCAGTTGGATACGGTATGAAGAAGTCGGCGTATAAATGGAATTATGATGACGTTAATCCGTTTCTCGTACAGAACAGGCTGTCCGGCGATGCGTTCGGGGGGAATGATATTTTTCATATGATTAAGACGAAACAGCCGAAAACTAACGCCTGCAAGATCACGCAGAGCAATGATGGGGAATATGTCTTTGAAAATACCGCAAGTCTTTCCGACAACATGGTATTTGAAATCCCGGTCACAGAAGATGGAAAGCTTTATTTTCATTTTGACGGAAGTCAGGTGGAGGATACGGCCATTTACCGAAACAATGAGATATATATAAGCGGCCGTCTGAATGCACAGTGCATTTATCTTGGAGATTTAAAGAAAGGCGATCATATCACTGTAAACATGAAACTGAAAGAAGATGACCTTATGTCGGGTGTGGTGAGAGTCACGCTGGCATCTTTAGATGAGAATGCCATGAAAGACCTGTATGGGAAAATGCAGGAACAGGCATTTCATCTGAGAGAATCTTCAAGCGGCATGCTGAAAGGCTCTGTAAATATGTCAGAGGCAGGACCGGTCTTTTTCTCAATTCCGTATGATAAAGGCTGGAAGGTTCTTGTGGACGGAAAAGAAACAGATGCAAAGTCCATTGGAAATGCATTTCTATGTGTGGATGTATCTGGAGGAAAACATGAGATTGAGCTTAAATACTGCCCGGAAGGATTTAAAGAAGGCATCATCTTAACAGCCCTGGGATGGATTTTGTTCACAGTGATCTGCATCAGAAAACGGAAAAAATCCGCATAGACGGAGAGGAGGCCGGGAACGGTAAAGCTCCCGGCCGGTTATGAAAAAATTTTAAAAGCCTAGCAATCAAATGTATTTAATTACTATGGTTTTAGTATAAGCAGAAAATGTGAGGGGAATTTGATAGGATTATGAACAAACTGTGAACAAAAGTGTAAGAAAAAAATAAGCTTTTTATTGCTATTTATAAGAGACTGATATGTTACACTAAGCAGGTAAGAATAATTTACGGAGGAAAATCAAGATGGGAAAAAGAAAAGTTTTATTCAGGGCGGCAGCCCTGGCTTTGGCTGCGGTTATGACATTTTCATGGGGGCCGTCTAAGTTTGTGAAAGCGGACAGTGTAGACAGCGATCAGTATCTGGCATTAGGGGCAGATCTCAGTTCAAAAGAAAAACAGACAGTACTGGAACTGCTCGGGGTGAGCAACACAAGCGATTATACGTTGATTACAGTTACAAATAAAGAGGAACATGATTATCTGGGCGATTATCTTTCAAGCAAGGTCATAGGCAGCAGGGCCTTATCTTCTGTCACAGTTAAAAAGACCGACGGCGGAAGCGGTGTCAATGTTACCACAGAAAACATTACATACTGTACGGAAGGAATGTATAAAAATGCCCTTGTCACTGCGGGGATCAAAGACGCAGAGGTAAAGGTGGCCGGACCGTTTAAAATATCCGGTACTGCGGCGCTGGTGGGAGTCATGAAGTCTTACGAGCAGATGACAGGAAAAAAGATTCCGGAAAAGAGCAAGGATGCTGCAACCGACGAATTGATCACAACCGGTGAGGTGTCTGAGAGCATCGGAAAAGAAGATGCAGAAAAGCTGATCGCTGATGTAAAACAAAAGGTTGCCGAGGATAATCTAAAGACTCCGGCAGAAATCGGGGAAGCCATCGATGAGTCTGCGAAGGATTTGGAGATCAATCTTTCCGATGCAGACCGGCAGAAGATTCAGGAGCTGATGGATAAGATCTCAGACCTTAATTTAAATGTGGATCAGCTGAAGGAACAGGCAAAAGATATATATAATAAACTTAACGACAGCGGATTTTTTGAGAAGGTGAAAAGCTGGTTTTCGGGATTCGTAGATACCATTAAAGGAATTTTCAGCTAATCATAAAAATTTGGATTAACCCTCTTTATGTCTACATATATTGGACATAAGGAGGGATTTTTTATGGATCAGAATCAGATGCTTTTATACATAATGGTGGGTGGCTGCGGCCTCTGTGTGCTTTATGGAATCTTAAAGAGGCCGTCCTATCTCCTGGTCCTGCTGGCCAGGGGAGGGTTCTGCTCGGCTCTTATATTTTTTATACACATCTATTGCCAGAAAAATGGAATTCATGCACCTGTAGATTTAAACATAGCTTCTATAGGAACGGGAGCACTCCTGGGACTGCCCGGTGTCGTCGTGCTTTATGTGCTGGGATGCATTGTATGACATTTTCCACACGATTTCCGTTCGGCTCTTAGAATGCCTCACTCCAATCATGTAGAAAACTAATTTAAATGATTTTTGCTGTAAAAAACTGCACTGGAAGGTGCAGTTTTTTGGTGTTCAGATCTCTGCAGTTCATCTTGAAAATATTTGGTTTTGCGCAGATTTTCATACAATCTTATAATGGGTTTAAGGAGGGAGAAAGGGTGAATAATCGATTAAAAACTATTTTCTTATTCTTAATTCAAAATGACGATCAATACATCACGGTGAGAGATCTTTCGCGGAGATTTTCCATCAGTATGAGGACTGCTTATAATGACTTGAATCGGATCGGAGATTTTCTTTGTGAAAACGGTTTTATCAATTTGAACAGAGAAAAAAACAAGGGAATTATGCTTCGCCTGGATAATCAAGAAAAAAGGAGACTTCAGAAAATGATATGGAGCGGGGAAGACCAAAATATTTCTCCCAGGGAACGAAGCATTAAGATTACTCGTTATCTTTTGGAATGCCTTGATTATATTACTATTGATGAGATTTCCAATCATTTTCAATATTCAAGGAATACGATTGTCAATGACCTGAAAAAAGTAAAGGGATGGATGAGCGGACATGAGCTTAAATTGGTGACTTATCCATACAGAGGGATCTGCATTGAAGGAGAAGAACACTCCGTAAGAGTTGCATGGACTGCGTGTCTTACGGAAGAAAGACAGGGGAAGAATTTGATCAACGAGCCGAAATTATGGGGCACAGTCATAGGAAAAGACGAAGCGCTAAAGCTGATTCAAACTGTCTCTGACCTGGAAGAAGAGCTTCAAACAAGGCTTTCTGATGAAGCTTACAGCCGGATTGTCTTTTCTCTCGGATTTTCTTTATATAGGATCAGAAATGGCAGAGAGATAGAGGAAGACTTTCTATATCCCGGTTTGGAAGAATCAAACGAATATCAGATCATTTCAGGAAGGGGAAGGGAACTTGAGAAAAAATTCGGTGTTTTCTTTTCGGAAAAGGAAAAAGCGTATCTTTCGTCACTTTTTATTGCGAGCAGTCTGCAGGATGAAAAAAATTTCGGCAAAATTGTGAACCAATGGCTGCCTCTTCAGATCGTAGTCAGAAAATTTATCAAGGCCATGGAAGAAGAACTCGGTGCAGAACTGATGCAGGACCGCCAGCTGTTTTATGGACTGCTGGCACATTTGAGGCCGGCGTATTACAGAATTCTCTGCGGCATGCCTGCTGACAATCCGATGTATGAATATGTCATAGAAAATTTTAGATTCATTCATGAAAAGGTAATGGAACAGATTTGTCTGGCAGAACGGGACCTGGGAATCTTATTTCCCGAAGAAGAGGTCTCATTTCTGACGATCTGTTTTGCGGCAGCACTGGAGAGGCAGAAGAAGAAAAAGAAAAGGATTCCCCGGGTCATGGTGATATGCAGCACGGGAACAAGCACATCACAGATGCTCTTGTCCCAGCTGAAAAGCAGATTTCAAATTTCCCTGCTTGGGGCGTTTCCGGCCAGAAAGGTGGATGATATTTTAGAGAGTCAGGAAGTCGATCTGATCATTTCCACGGTGGAACTGATCCGCGACAATGTAAAGATCATAAAAGTCAGCCCGGTTCTCAGCGAAAATGATATGGCCCGGCTGAGTGAACTGCTCGGTTCCATCGACACAAAAATCAGTGTAGACAAGATTTTGGAGATTATGAAACGTCATGGAATGATCCGGAATGAAGGAGGAATGAAGAGAGAACTTGAACAGTATTTTAAATCCGAAACTACAGAGTTAATTACGACAGGAAAGGACAGAGATCCAATGTTGATAGAAGTGTTAAATGAAGACTTGATTGAGACAAATGCAGAAATGAAAACCAGAGATGAAGCGGTGAGAGAGAGCGGACGGCTATTATGCAGCCAGGGGTTTGCAGAGGAGAGGTACATAGACGCGATGATTCAAAATGTGAAGGAAAACGGCACTTATATCGTGATTGCGCCCGGAATCGCCATGCCTCATGCAAGGCCTGAATGCGGTGCGAAAAAGATCGGGATCAGCCTTATGACATTAAAGGAGCCGGTCGTATTCGGCCACAAGGTCAATGATCCCGTGAAAATTGTTATAGGCCTTTGTGCAGTCGACCACCAGACACATCTGACAGCGCTCTCGGAGCTGGTGGAAATACTAAACGACAAGGAGAAAATAGAATTAATTTTAAAGGCCGGATCGCCCAAAGAGATCATGGATGTTGTAAAGAAAGGAGCAGCCTTATGTTGAATATTGTGACAGTGTGCGGAGCAGGAGTGGGAAGCAGCATGATGATGCGTTTGTATGCGCAGCAGAGTTTATCGGAAGAAGGAATCGAAGCAAATGTGGAGGCGGCAGACATTGGTTCTGTCAATCCCGATGCCTTTGACATTGTGATCACCACGTCTGATTTTGCAGACCTTCTTCATGCGTCAAGAGCAAAGATTGTGAGGATCGATAATATGATGGACAAAGCATATTTGAAAGAACAGCTTTTAAGAACAATAAAAGAAATCTAGGCAGTGATTAGAGAAAGGATAAAATATGGATATATTAATGTACCTGATCAACAACGTCTTTAATCAGGCGGTGTTTGTCATAGGAATGGTCGTTTTTCTGGGAATGCTCGTGCAAAAAACGGAGATGTCTAAAATCATTGCGAGCACGGTTAAGACAATGATTGGATTCTTGCTGATCAATACAGGAGGACAGACGCTTGGGGCTGCACTGCTTCCTCTTCAGCCCATGCTCATAAAAGTATTCCGTCTTCAGGTAAAAGTACAGGATCTGGGGGCCGCACAGGCAGAAAGCCTTGGAGACATAGGCAGTGAGATGGCCTTGATCTTTGCCCTTGGATTTTTAATGAACATTTTGCTGGCGAGGATTACGAAATTTAAGTATGTACATCTTTCTGCCCATGTCTCATTTTTCTTTTCCGGACTGATTGCGGCGGCATTAAAATTTGGGACAAATTTAAGTTTTATACCGTTAGTTCTGTTAGGCGCCGTTCTGTTAGGGAGCTATATGACCTTTACATGTGCCTATGTGGCACCTCTGATGAAAAATATTAAGGGAGGAGAAGGATTTACCCTTGCGCATTCCAGTTCCTGCGGTATCTGGCTGGCTGCAAAGATCGGCGGACTCGTGGGCAATAAAGAAAAGGATTTAGAAGATATTAAAATACCGAAGAAATTAAATTTCCTGCGGGAAATGACGATAGCACTTACGGTCGTAATGACTTTGATGTTTTTCGTAATTTCTCTGATCAGCGGGCCGGGATGGGTTGTGCAGCAGGTCAGCGAAGGCAGGGATATTATCAGCTTTTCCCTGCTGAACGGATTACAGTTTGGACTCTGGATTACGGTGATCATCACGGGTGTCAGAATGCTTTTATCAGAAATTATCCCTGCATTCCATGGAATTGCAGACAAAGTAATTCCAAACGCAGTTCCCGGACTGGATGTGCCGCTTCTGTTTCCCAATTATCCGACTTCCGTTATTTTTGGATTTCTGGTGAGCCTGGCCGCAGGATTTATCGGCATGGGAATCTTAGGAGCAGTCAATTATCCGGTCGTCGTATTTCCGGCTCTGATTCCTACATTTTTTACAGGGGCAGTCACTGCTATTTTCGGGAATTCCACAGGCGGAATCCGGGGTGCGTTTGCAGGTTCGTTTTTGAACGGACTCATCCTGATCATAGGTCAGGCAATTCTGCTTCCGATGATCGGAACCTATGCTCCGATCATGAGGATATTAAGTGAGACTGACTATTGTTTATACGGGCCGCTTTTAGGAGGAGTTTTAAAACTTCTGGGAGGCATTTAAATGAAAGATCTTGTATTGTATATGACCATCGGCTACCCTGATGAAAATACTTTTTTTCGAATGCTGGATATGCTGGATGAGGAAAAAGTTCCTGTTTTGGAATTGGGGATTCCTGTTGGGAACCCATTTGTGGACGGTGATCTGATCAGGCAAAGCCATAAGAAGGTGCTCGATTCGGGAATTGAACAAAAAAAGATCATAAGGTGGCTTCAGAGAATACGGAGGGATTATAAATTTTGCATCATACTGATGACGTATAAGGAGGGTATGGAAAGGTTCTGTTTATCTGAACTGGACAAAAATTTATACGACGGCATTTTATGTGTGGACGAAGTGATAAGGGCAGATACCGGGATGAGACCGGTTCAGATATATAATGAAACTATGACGGAAGTCCAAATGCTCAGTCTATTGGCCGAGAATAAAAACTTTGCATATGTCATGAGCGGAAATGGGAAGACGGGATCTTTTTCATGTCTGCCGGACGGATATAAAAGGACCGTTCACTTTTTAAAGAAAAATACAAACCTGCCTGTCTATGTGGGATTTGGCATAAAGACGCTGAAAGACGTGAATGCCGTGTGCAGCCATGGGGCAGACGGAGTGATCATCGGATCTCATTTTATGAGGATCATGAGTGAGAAGGGATATTTGGAATGTAAAAAATATATAAATATAATAAACAATTATTTACAAAAAATAGCTTTACAACCATAAAGAATAATTGTAAAATAATACCATAGGAGGGAGGCCTATGGTATTATTATTTTATCTCACAGCCGCCGTGATCTGGGATTTTACAACGTTCCGGATACCGAATTATTTTATTTTTTTTGGACTGATCCTTGGAGCTTCGCTCCTGCCGTTTCGCGGTTACGGCATACAGGAAATTCTGCTGGGGTGTCTGTGCCCCGTTGTTTTCTTATACCCGCTGTTTTGTATGGGTGCCTTTGGCGCGGGAGATATCAAGCTCTTTGCGGTCACAGGATTGTTCCTCGGCGGATTAAATATCTATCTTGCAGCGGTATCTTTTGCCGCCGGAGGTGTTCTTTCTCTGTTTCAGATGTTATCTGACAAAAGTCTGATTCCGCGTCTTGTCTGTTTCTATTCCTATCTGGCCGGCTGTATCCATGAAAGAAAGTTCATGACGTATCCGTCTTATTCCCCTCAGAAAAAGAAAAATCAAATTCATTTTACCGCGGCAGTGATGATCGGGTATCTGATGCTGTGTGCCTGGAAGGAGTGCCTATGAGCCATATTTTTATCGGAATCTATGATGAAGACGCTGTTTACGGAAAACGGCTGATGGAGTATATCAACCGGCAGAAAGAGTATCCTCTCACAGCGGCGGCGTTTGCTTCCTTAGAAGCGCTCACGGAATTTATCGCCAGTCAGGATGTGAAAGGTGTGATTCTTGAGGAGGGAACACAGATCAACAGTAAAGTACCGGTTTACTATCTGAAGAAAGAGCCCTTAAAGGGGGCATGCCGATATGGAAGTGCAAAGGAGATCGTGAAGGAGGCATATGCAGTTTTCAGTCCAAAAGGCCTGGAATCAAGCGGTGTGACAGGTGTCTACTCTCCTTCTGATAATTTGAGACGTACCGGATTTGCGCTTGAGACCGCAGTAAAACGCAGTGCACTGTATTTAGGTATGGAAGCTTACGGATATGGCGTTCAAAACAGGAGCATGGAGGACCTTCTGTTTGCGGTGAAGGCCAGGAGGGAGAATATCATCGATTATGCGCAAAGTCTGATCTCGGGCACTGACGGAGTCAAAAGGATCGGCTCTGCCCGATGTTTTATGGACTATAAGGACATGTCCGGGGAAGATTACCGGTGGTTTTTTCAGCGGCTGGAAGAAGCGGGAATATCTGCCGTATTAGATATGAGCACAGCCTGTATTTATGATTTTGAACTGTTCTCGCTTTGTGACCGTCTGTATCTTCCGATTTGGGAAGAAGATATGGAAGATCCCAGGCTTTTGGGATTTAAAGAACTTTCTAAACAGCACCCTGTACTTTCGAAACTGCACTGGAAGGAGGTATATTTATCAGAGACACAGAACCAAGCAGACAGGACGAAATGTTCTGCAGAGAGAAATTAAAAGAAAGAGTGCTTCACAGAGCTGACCTTATCTGTGATATAAGCGACAGGCAGCTTCTGGAATTGATAGAGGAAGAGCTGCAGCAGATGTCAGAAGAAGGATATCTGCCGCTGAAGTATAAGTACGAACTGCTGAAAGAGGTTTATAACTCGCTGCGCAGACTGGATATTCTCCAGGATCTGCTGGACGATACTTCAATCACGGAGATCATGATCAACGGATATCAAAATGTATTTGTTGAGATCGCCGGAAAACTCAGGAGATGTCATAAGAAGTTTTCTTCCGAAGAGAAGCTGTATCAGGTGATCCAACAGATCGTGGCAGGGGCCAATCGTATCGTTAATGAGACGAATCCCATAGTAGATGCCAGGCTACCCGACGGCTCAAGGGTCAATGTAATGCTGCCGCCAGTCTCTTTGAATGGTGCCGCTATGACGATCAGAAAGTTTGCGGGGGAACCTATGACGATGGAATGGATGCGGAAAAAAGGGGCCTTTACACATTTTACGGAGCAGTTTCTTGAGATTCTCGTCAAGGCCAGATATAACATCTTTATTTCAGGAGGCACCGGAAGCGGAAAGACAACATTGCTGAACGGAATGTCAAACTGTATTCCGAAAGATGAACGGATCATCACGATAGAGGACTCGGCGGAACTGAAACTCAATGGCATTGAGAACCTGGTCCGCCTGGAGATGAGAAATGCCAATATTGCCGGGGAGAACCAGATCACGATTGCACAGCTGATCAAGGCAGCGCTCAGGTCAAGGCCTGACCGTATCATCGTGGGGGAAGTGCGCGGAGAGGAAGCTTTGTCGATGCTGAATGCCATGAATACTGGACACGATGGGTCCATTTCCACCGGGCACTCTAACGGACCTGAGGACATGTTGAGACGTCTGGAAACGATGGTTCTAATGGGGGTGGAGATGCCGGTTTCAGCTATACGGGGACAGATCGCATCTGCCATTGATATTATCATTCATCTCGGCAGAGTCAGAGACGGCAGCAGAAAGCTGATGGAGATTGATGAGGTCCTTGGAATCTGCGACGGTCAGGTGAAGCTTGCAAAACTGTTTATTTTTGATCAGAAAAAAGGGCTCTGTTTTGCCGAATCACTTCACAATACGAAAAAACTTAGGGAGTATGGTCAGTATGAAGCTTATAAAGAATTATTATCTCAGCAGAATCAAGGAGGTAAACATCCTTGAAGTGTTTAATATACGAAAGGCTGTGCTGAAAGCGGCGCAGGGAATGATTCTATTTTTTATCATATGCTATCTCTTTTATGACCGGATCTGGCTCGGGATCTTATATGCAGTGTTTTGTTTCCCATATATGCTGTATCAGGCCAGGGAGGAGAGAAAGATGCGGATCAGACAGTCCAGGCTGGAATTTAAAGAGATGCTGCTCTCCGTCTATAACAGTCTGAGCGCGGGATACTCTCTGGAAAACGCTGTGAGGGCCGCTCGGGATGATATGAGAGCAGTCAATGGAGATAAGAAAAGTGTGCTGGAACAGGAACTCTCGCTGGTGTGCGCGGGACTGGAGGTAAATCAGCCCATCGAAGTGCTGATGGATAAGATGGCTTTAAGGCTTGGTGTGGATGAAGCATCGCAGTTTGCACAGGTGCTGTGGATTATCAAGAGAAACGGAGGGAATCTGATCCAGATTATCAAAAAGTCCGTGGAGCATATGAACCAGAAAATACAGGTCAAAGAAGAAATCCTTACGATGGTATCTGCCAAAAGAATGGAACAGAAGATTATGTCCGTGATGCCGTTTTTTATTCTTTTGTATGTGCGTCTTATGAACCCGGGATATTTTCAGGTTTTATACGATTCTCCGGGAGGCGTGATATTGTCGACGGTTTGTCTGATTGTTTTAGTCGCTGCAGGAATGTGGGCAAAAAAAATTGTGGAAATCGAGGTGTAACATTGATAGAAAAGTGGGTCCGTCATCTGCCGGAGACAGCTGTCAGGAACAGGAGGGAGTACATACGCAGCTACTTCTGCGGCAGCAGGGAGGAACAGGAGAAAGAGGTTTGGCGTTCACTTTCCGAACAGTGGAGAAAGGTATTTCTCGCAGCATGTGTATTTCTCGGGGTTATCTTTTTGGCGGCAGGGTCGGAATGGCTGGGAGCAAAAGATATCTCCATTCACAGGGACAGAGACGGAGAAGAATTAAACCGGGAACTGAATATTGATACAGGCAAAGAAAAAGAATCCTATGATCTGATCATTCATCCTAAGGCATACACCGAAAAAGAAGAAAGGAAAGCCTTTGATAAGGCTAAAAGTTACCTGAAAAAACATATGAAAGGTGATAATCCGTCTTTAAATGAAGTGAAAGGCCGGCTTCATTTCCCGGAGCAGATTCCGGGAAATCAGGTCAAAATCAGCTGGGATACAGGGGATCTGAGTCTGATCGATGAGGCAGGCAATGTATTTAACGAAGATTTAAAGGAACCTGTGATCATAAAAGTGAATACCTCTCTCTCATACGGAGAGCACAGAGAAATGATCATGACTCCGGTCCGTCTGGTTCCGGGACAAGCCGATAAAAAGGGGACGAAAATCGACGGAATTAAAAAGAAATTAGAACAGATTGAGAAAGAAAATGCAGGAAAAGATACGTTTCGTATTCCTTCAAGTATAAACGGCAGCGAGATTACAGAGGCGGATAAGGGGAATGGCCGTCTTCCGGCACTGGCCGCGATAGGCATCCTCTGTCTCGTGCTTCTGTGGTACACAGAGGAAGAAAGACAGAAGCAGAAGAAAGCCAAGGCAGTGAAAGAGACGATGGAGGAGTATCCTATAATTATCAGCCGTTTTGTTTTGCTTCTGGGAGCCGGAATGACGATTCAGGGGGCAGTCCATTCTATCGGATCTTCTTTTGACAGAGATCATCCCAAGTTTGTTTACCGGCAGTTTCAGCAGGCAGATAAAAAGATCGCTCTCGGAATGTCTCAGGCGCAGGCTCTCAGAGAACTTGGAAGCAGCATTCAGCTGCCATGCTATAAGAAACTGTCAGTCCTGCTGTCCCAGAGTCTGCTCAGAGGAACAAGGGATCTTTTAAGCAGACTTGAAGAGGAAGAGACAGAGGCATTTTCAGAGCGGAAGGAAACGGCCAGGCGCAAAGGGGAAGAGGCCAGCACTAAGCTGCTGATGCCAATGATCCTTATGCTCATCGTTATTCTTACCCTGCTTATGGTGCCTGCATTTTTATCATTTTCATAGAAAGGAGAATTTATTATGAAGGAGTTTATGAAAGATGAGAGCGGCATGGGTGTGGTAGAAGTGATTTTGATCATTGTCGTCCTTATAGGACTTGTAATTATTTTCCAAACACAGATTAAGAGAGTGGTGCAGAACATTTTTAAGACGATCACATCCAAGACGGGCCAGGTTCAATGAAAACAAATACGAAGGGCAGTGTGACCGTATATGCAAGTCTTATGTTTCTCATAGTCTTGCTGCTGCTGAGCATGTGTCTGGAGGGGGCCTATCTCTATCT
The DNA here is from genome assembly GCF_000432215.1 of Anaerostipes sp. CAG:276. Classification (NCBI taxonomy): domain Bacteria; kingdom Bacillati; phylum Bacillota; class Clostridia; order Lachnospirales; family Lachnospiraceae; genus Anaerostipes; species Anaerostipes sp. CAG:276. Next base: position 117,440 of record NZ_FR889179.1, on the reverse strand, counting down.
GGGCAAAGGGAAGGCCCAGGGAGCTTATACGGCTGCCCTCGCAGGTGCCAAGGGGAATTATCAAAAAGAGCTGGAGCAGCAATATCATCTGTTTGGACTGGATGTGCGGTATGGAAAACAGCTGGACGGGAAACTTGCGGAGACGTTGAAATACAATCTGACAGAGAGCAGAGATCCGTTTTCTTTTTATCCCGGTTCTGTGAAGACTTCTAATAAAGTTTCGCTGGCAGACAAAAGAGGTGAGATCCTGAGAGAACAGATCGGAGAATTCATGAAATATGAACTCGGAAAAGACGGTATCAGGCTGCTGAAAGAAAATGTGTTAAAGATGCCGGGAGAAGAGGACGCTTCCCGGGTAAGGGAGGTCATCAATGAGTCGGACAGAAAAGCCAAAGAGGAGGAAGAAGCGGAGGTGTCAGAAAAAAAGAAAGAAAAGCCAGTGAAAGCAAAAGATCCAAGAAAAGGCCTGGTCAGGATTTTGAGGGAGGGCATCGTGACTGTTGTCTTGGGAAAAGAGGCCGAAGTATCCGAGCAAAATGTACCGATCATCTACGGACACAGGGATACAAAGAAAGAAAAGAATCCTGATTTTTATCAGGCGGAATCCGTAAGTCAGTCTTTAAAAGGCCGGGGGCAGGATGCATCTTCATCTGGCATAAAAGCAGAACTTATGGGAACAGCCTACGGGGTAAAATATTTCAGGAACTATACATCCAAAGAAAAGAAGAAGGGGCTGCAGTACGAGACAGAATACCTGATTTCCGGAAAGGAGTCGGAAAAAGAAAATCTCGGTTCGGTGTTTTCCAAGATTCTCTTAATGAGATTCCTGCCAAATTTGATTTATGTTCAGGGCGATACTGTAAAACAGGGACAGGCAGAGGCGCTTGCGGCCTCAATTCTTGGGATTACGGGAATTGTACCTGCTGTCAAGCTGGCAAAGCATCTGCTGCTTGCAGCGCTGGCCTATGGAGAATCAATTCTTGACCTGAGGAATCTTTCAGAAGGAAAACAGGTGCCTCTGTGGAAATCCAAAGACACATGGCAGATGGAATTCGCGGGTCTTTCCTCACTCACCGGCAGAAGAAAGTCTGTAAAGAAAGGACTGTCTTATAAAGATTATCTTCAGGTATTATTATTCCTTCAGACTGAAAAACAGGAAAAATATCTGCGGATGATGGATGTGATCGAGGACAATATAAAGAGGAAAGTCCCCGGGTTTTCTCTGAAGGATTGTTATGTTTCCTTTGAGGCAGAGACAACCATGAGTCTGCATCCGTTCAGATTCGGGGGAGTCAGACTGCCGGTCACAGGGCGGTATCAATGGTCAATGATAGAAGTATCACAATATTAATGTCGAAACGGGAGGAGGGGAGCAGAGATGTTCTTGGATTGTAAAAGAAAACATTTCTCCAAGCCAACAGCCAACAATATAAAAATATCAACTGAATACAGACGATCCAAAAGGACATCTCTGCTCTCCTCCTCCGGCGGAAGCATGACGCTGGAGGCCAGCCTTCTGATTCCGGTTTTTATATTCTTATTCCTGGCGCTGGCCTCGGTCGGTGAAACCTTATGGATTCACGGACAGGTATATCACGGAATTACAGAGGCTGCAAGGGAGGAAGCGGTATATGAGTATATGCTGGCCAAAAAGAACATCCCTTCTTTGAGAACCGTGCTGCTGAAACAGAAGTTTCTTTCAGCTGTGGACCAAAAGAAGCTGAATCATTCCTCCCTTGCGGGAGGTGTGCAGGGCGTTTTGTTTACAGGGTCACGGTTTCAGGAAAACCTCGAAGCCTATGAGATCAGGGCACGCTATCGGATCGTATACCGTCTTCCGTTTCTTCCGCCGTTTACAGGAAACTACGAGCAGAAGATCAGACAAAAAGCGATGACCGGGTATGCAGAGGGACAGAAAGGAGCTGACGGCGGGGAAGTATATATAACACCCTATGAGAGTGTATACCACAAAGACATAAATTGTACGCATCTTTCTCTGTCCATTGTTTCTGATTCAGATGTGCAGAAATATATAGAAGGAAAAACCAGATACCGGGAATGTGAACGCTGCACAAAATACCATAAAGGGAAGATATCCATCTTATTTATCGCGAAAGAGGGAGATGCATATCACACGGATTTAGGATGCAGCGGTTTAAAGAGAACAGTCAGTAAGAAAAAGATAAGTGAGGCAGAGGGGATGAAGCCATGCGAAAGATGCGGGAGATAGATGGATATATGACATTGGAGGCAAGCCTGATCATACCTGTTCTCTGCTTTTTACTTGTTCTTCTGTTTTCGTTTTTCTTTTATATTATGGATCTGGGTATTGTATCGGGACTTGTAAAAGAGGCAGGGCTGCATACGGAAGATAAGAATCAGGAAACAGATCTGCGGCGGGATTTGGAAAGAAGGATCGTGCTGGGTAAGGTGAGCTCTGTCAGCGTATCTGAGACAAAGGAAAAGAGAAAAATCAAAGTACAGGCTGAAATTGGAGTGCCGGCGGCGGGAAGTGTGGAAATTTTTGGACTGCGGCTGTTTAAGATCACGGAACAGCAGGAATTTATGCTTCCAAAAGAGACAGAAAAGATCAGGAGGTGGAGCTTGATTGAATGAACAGTGGGTCCGGGAAGGATTTGAACATTATTATGTTGTGCCTAAAACAGACGGAGAAGTATATGAAGAACAAGTCCTTCTGTCACATATGATCACAGGGCTCCTTCCCTGTGAACTGCGGAGAACAGAAGATGAAGAGGCCTATTATTTTCATCTTGTTTCGGCTGATTTATATATTGACCAGATTGGAAAATTGGATGCCAGGAATTTTTTCATGGATCTGATCACGGTGATAGAAAAAGCGGAGGAGCACCTGCTGAATCCGGATCATTTTATTTTGACACCGAGGCATGTGTATGTTTTCGACGGAAAGCCGGCTCTCTGTTATGTGCCGGGAAACGGATCAGACATTACAGAGCAGCTCAGAGAGTTTGTACAGTCCTGTATTGACCGGCTGGATTATAGAAACCGGAGCCAGGTCACATTTTTTTATGAACTGCACAACAGGCTGAGAAAATCCCCTGTGTCACTGGACGGGCTGAAACAATTTATAACCCCTGAACCGGTAATGAATGAGATGGAACAGGAGCTTCCGGGGACAAAAGAATTTATGCAGGAAGAATCCTTTAATCGCAAGAGAAAGAAAAACAGCAGGATGCAGGTCTGTTCGGCTATGCTGTATATTCCGCTTCTGTTTTCTGCCGCCTATTTTGCGGCCAGAGCATGGAATGAGGGAATGACCTATCCAAATCTCAGAGGGATTGTGATCGGAGGATTCCTGATTGCGCTAAATACGGGATGTCTGTGGGCGGGAGTAAAAAACAGCAGAAAAACCATAGAGAAACCGGAAAAGGCTGAGGAGCAGCCTGCGGATGAGACTGTACTAATGTGTGATGAAACCGCGCTCTTAGTCCGGGAGAAAGGGCCTGTTTTGAAACTTTTGGGAGCGGAACATACGGAAGTAGAATTAAACAGCGCTGAGTTTACTGCAGGGAGGCAGGAAGAAGGGGTTGATCTCTTCCTGCCCCAGCCCGGGGTGAGCCGGAGGCACTTTCAAATAGTGACAGAGGGCGGGGGATACATACTCAGGGATCTGGGATCGAAAAACGGAACATTTTTAAATGGTGAAAAAGTGTGGAAGGAAACAGAATTAAAGAGCGGAGATATAATAAAAGCAGGTACAGAAGAATTTGAATTTATGGTATAATTCCAATAGAGTTGAAAAGGCTTCTATTGGAGGAAATGTCATGTACCAGAGAATATTAAATTTACTGAATATCAGAGGATACCAAAAAGAAATGACTCCTTTGGGCCCGTGTTATGTAAAAGAAGATTGGGGAAGGAAAAAAGGAGTATTTATTGCCTATGAACACAAACCGGACGGAAGCCTTTATACTACAGAGGAGACCGGATCGCTGAATGAGGAACTGAAGCAGTATATTGGACCGAAGGCATCGGTTCTTGTACTGATTCTTTCAGAACAGGGCAGATCCACATGGACGGATCCTGACAGGGCTTTTGAGGAATTATATGATCCTGTCTGTATGATCCTTTCAGCCTCAGACAGCAAAGACCGGTCATCGGCTCCGCCAGAAGAGTTCCGCTTCAGAAAACTGAAAGATTACCAGGCTACGGCTGTTATACTGACGATCAATATTTTCATGTATCTGTGGTCCGCTGCCAGCACAGAGATCCTTAATTGGGGAGCGCTCACATGGATGCATGCATTCAAACAGGGGGAGCTTTACCGTTTGGTTACGAGCAACTTCCTGCACAATGGATTTGATCATCTGTTTAACAATATGATCGTCTTTGTTTTGATTGGCAGCAGACTGGAACCGATCTTCGGCAGGGCCAGATATGTAGCCTTATATATGGGAGCCGGGCTGTGCGGAAGTATTGTCTCCGCTGTGTACTATATGAATATGGGAGAAATGGTGGCATCTGTCGGTGCATCGGGAGCTATTTTCGGACTTATTGGTGCAATGCTTTGGATCTTGATTAAAAACAGGGGTTATCAAAAAGAATTTTACGGAGGAGGAGTCGCGCTTATGATCGCGGGAAGCCTGTATCATGGCTTTTCTACCATGGGAGTTGACAATGCAGCCCATATTGGGGGCTGCATCGGGGGATTTCTTTTGGCTATCTTGCTGTATCGGCAAGACAGGGGAAAATGAGGGTGAAGGTAGTGCCCTGATTTAAGGCCGAATCCATGTGGATAGAGATGTCCAGTTCCCTGGCAATTCCACTGACTACGGATAGGCCGATACCGTTTCCTTTGGGCACAAAAGAGACACCGCGGTAAAAGGCGCGGGACTGCTGTTCTTTTGTCATGCCGATTCCGGTGTCGGAAAGACTGCAGACAATAAAATCTCCTTCCCGGCTTAAATGGACAGAAATCAGAGGCTCTCTTGAGGCCTCTTTTTTTCTGCAGATTGCGTTGACACCATTGGAAATTAAGTTGTTGAAGATTTGAAGGTATTTAGTCTTGGATCCCTTGACATAATAGGGAGAGGAATCCTCTGTCTGGACAGAAAAGCGGATTTTGCACTCGTTCAGCCTTAAACTCCATGAACATTTGATTTCTTCCAGGAGTGCGTTTAAGTCCACGGGCTCCAGTGTGGCTGAGGCATCGGATACCGGGGAAAGCATTTGGCGGACCATGTCAAAGACAGAGGAGAAATCAGCTTTCATGCCGGACCAGTAAACGTCCTGTGAGAGCTCCGGGTGTGTCTGCTCTATGTACTGAATCTGACTGTAAATTAAAGTCAGAGAGTTTTTTAATTCATGAGAAAATGTTGTCAGTTTATTTTGATTCTTCATATTCACGCTTCTTTCTATGTACAAATTTCATGCAGGGGCAACTATAAGTTTATATGGGAGTTCGTGTAAAAGGCAACGGAAAACAGGGGCAAAAGTTCGACGATTTTTTTCCTTTTCCATTTTCAGAGGTTATGATACAATAAGGAAATGATGCAGGAGGAAAGAATATGTCATATATGGCTTTATACCGAAAGTTCCGGCCGTCGGCCTTTGATGAGGTCAAGGGGCAGGATCATATCGTCACGACGCTGAAGAACCAGCTGGAAGCCGGGCGTATCGGCCATGCCTATCTGTTCTGCGGAACCAGGGGAACCGGAAAGACGTCGGTCGCAAAGCTGCTCGCCAAAGCAGTGAACTGTGAGCACCCGGAGGACGGAAATCCCTGCGGAGTCTGCGAAAGCTGCAGGGAGATCCAGGAAGGCAGTTCTATGAACGTTATGGAGATTGACGCAGCGTCAAACAACGGTGTCGACAATATCCGGGATATCAAAGAACAGGTGCAGTATTCTCCGGCTTCAGGAAAATATAAAGTGTTTATTATCGACGAAGTGCATATGCTTTCCATGGGGGCATTTAATGCCCTGTTAAAGACTTTGGAAGAGCCGCCGGAATATGTGATCTTTATTCTGGCCACCACAGAGGTACACAAGATACCCATAACGATCCTTTCCCGATGCCAGAGATATGATTTTCACCGGATCACAGCAGATGTTATTGCGGACCGGCTCATGGAACTGATGTCGGAGGAACACGTGGAGGCAGAAGAAAAGGCGCTGAGATATGTAGCCAGAATGGCGGACGGTTCCATGCGCGATGCTCTGAGTCTTTTGGATCAATGCATTGCATTTTATCTCGGGAAAAAACTGACCTATGAAAATGTGCTTGAAGTGTTGGGAACCGTAGATATCAGTGTCTATGCAAGGCTTCTGGACAGCATCCTTGCAAATGATGTGACGGAGGTTATCGGGATCGTCGGAAAGGTTGTGGAGCAGGGAAGAGAACTATCCCAGTTCATCACGGATTTCATCTGGTATTTGAGAAATCTTCTGCTGGCAGGCAAGGGTGATGCATCCATGGAAGCTCTGGAAGTTTCTGCGGAGCAGCTCAGTCTGATGCAGGAAAAGGCAGCACAGGTGGAAGAAGAGACTGTGATCCGGTATATCCGCATACTGTCGGATCTGCTGAATCAGATCCGGTTTTCCACATCGAAAAGAGTGCTGGCAGAGGTGGCATTGATCAAGATGTGCCGGCCGCAGATGGAGACGGATCTGTCCAGTGTACTGGAGCGGATGCGTATGCTGGAGGCTTCGCTTGAACAGATAAAAACTCAGGGAATTGCCGCGGTACCCCAGACTGCCGCAGAAGAACCTGTTCAGAAGCAGAAGGAACCGGAAAAGACAACGGAGCAGATACTGGAAGAGAGGCTTCCGAAAGCCAGAGCCCGGGAACTCAAGGAGATCATCAAGCACTGGAAGCAGGTGAAGCTTGCACAGCCGCCGATGATCAAGAATCTCCTTTCGAAGGGAATTCTGACTGCGGATGAATCGACAGAAGTTCTGAGACTTATGTTCAAGCCGGAAGGCAGTATGAACATGGGGAAGGATTACTTTCAGAGGCATCCCGAGAAGATAGAGGCACTGGAAGAGGAACTGGCCGAGAGATCAGGGTTCCAGGTAAAGATAGAGATCGGTGAACTGGAATCTGAGAAAAATGATGACACCATTAATCTGGATTGTATTCACATGGATGTGACAATAGAAGAATAAAAAGAGTTTTATTTCAGGAGGTATTTAAGATGGCAAAAAGAGGCGGATTTCCGGGTATGGGCGGAAATATGAACAACTTGATGAAACAGGCGCAGAAGATGCAGAAGCAGATGGAAGAAACAACAAAACAATTAGAAGAGACTGAATATGAAGCCACAGCCGGAGGCGGAGTTGTAAAGGTTGTTGTTTCAGGCAAAAAAGAAGTGGTATCCGTAAGTCTGGATGAGGAAGTAGTTGATCCGGATGATATTGAGATGCTGGAGGACCTGATCGTTGCAGCCACCAATGAAGCGCTCCGCAAGATGGAAGAAGATTCACAGAGCAAAATGGGGAAAATCACCGGAGGTCTCGGAGGAGGCATGGGAGGCGGATTTCCTTTCTAAGGATGGATAACGGATATGGATTATTACAGCAGTCAGATCACGAAGTTGATTGAAGAATTGGGAAAGCTTCCGGGAATCGGTCCCAAGTCGGCCGGAAGGCTTGCCTTTCACATTATAAATATGCCGCTGGACCAGGTGAAGCATTTATCTGAGAGCATTCTGGATGCAAAGGAAAATGTCCACTACTGTAAAGAGTGCTGTACCCTGACGGATCAGGACATCTGTCCAATTTGTTCCAGCAGCAAGCGTGATCACAGTACCATTATGGTGGTGGAGAGCACCAGGGATCTGATGGCCTATGAGAAAACAGGAAAATACGAGGGCATTTACCATGTTCTGCACGGAGCAATATCTCCGATGCTTGGGATCGGACCTTCTGACATCCGGCTGAAAGAATTGATGGCCAGACTTCAGGGTGATGTGAACGAGCTGATCATTGCTACCAACTCAAGCCTGGAAGGAGAGACCACGGCAATGTATATAAGCAAACTTGTGAAGCCGACAGGCATCAAAGTCAGCAAAATTGCCAGCGGAGTTCCGGTGGGCGGAGATTTGGAATATATTGATGAGGTTACCCTTCTTCGGGCACTGGAAGGAAGAACTGAATTATGAAATGAAAAAGAGCAGCCGGGCAGGCTGCTCTTTTTCTGTAAGTAACTTTAAAACTTTAAAACAATAAGGAGAGGATTTTCATCCTCAAGAGGGGTAGGATTTGAAAGTATTTAAAAATGTTTAACTACTTTACATGTTTTATTGTAACGAATAATTGTGAACAAATCGTGAAGAAACTGTGGATAAATTGAAAAAAGGCGGTTAAATTATCAGAATATTTAGAAATAAATAATAAGAAAACAAAAAACATTGTATACATAATAAAATTGCTTGACAATATAGGGTCTGTTTTTTATAATAATAACATAAAGAGGAACAAGGAAACGGATACCTAGAAAGAATCGATGGGAGGCGATATTGTTTGGATATTATGTCGAAAGACATAGAAGACATTCTATATACAGAGAGTAATAAATTTCATACAGTGAGCCTTCAGAATATAGAATAAATATGTCCGGTATAGATTTTATACACAGGTCGGAGAGACAGGACAGGTAGAACGTCATACGAAGAATCAGATGTATATAGAAGAGAACGGAAGTAAAAGAAATGAAAGATCAAGAAGTTTGATGTTTGAGTCGCAGAGACTCAGAGTTCGGATTGATTGAGAAATTGAAGGGAATACAGAAGTTGTGTATGGCATGTATGAAATAGGGCGGATCGAAGAGAAGCCTCCGATCAATAACAATTAAATAGTCTAAAAGGTGAGTCGCAGAGACTCACCTTTTTTAGTTAAGCGAATATTATAGTAATAATTTCACACTTCATTTTTGGATTCTTGAAAAAGGCCTATAAATAAGATACAATACTTACCAAAGGAGATGAAGATCATGAAAAAACAGGATTGTATATTTTGCAGGATAATCAGCGGAGAGATTCCGTCAACAACCATTTATGAAAATTCAAAATTTAAGGTAATCATGGATATCGCTCCGGCCAACAAGGGGCATGTACTCATATTGCCGAAAGAACACTATGATAATATTTACGATATAGATACGGCCACAGCCGGAGAACTGTTTGAACTTGCAGTTATGACTGCGAGGGCTTTAAAGTCAGTACTTGACTGCGACGGAATGAATATTTTACAGAACAACGGAACAGTAGCTGGTCAGACCGTCTTTCATTTTCATATGCACATCATCCCAAGATACGAGGGCGATACCGTAAATATCGGATGGAAAGAACTGAGCTATGAAGACGGAGAGATGGAACAGCTCAGGGAAGCCATACGGAAGGAAATGTAAGGGCATGTCAAAGATATCCTGGAAACCGGGCAATATGATATATCCCCTGCCGGCGGTGATGGTAAGCTGCGGTGCGGAGGGAGAATCTGACAACATCATTACTGTGGCATGGACGGGTACGATCTGTACAAATCCGCCGATGACCTATATTTCACTGAGACCCCAGAGACATTCCTATCATATAATCGAAAAGAGCGGTGAGTTTGTCATCAACCTGACCACGGCAGAACTTGCCAAAGCGACAGACTTCTGCGGCGTGCGCTCCGGAAGGGACCTGGATAAGTTTAAAGAGACGGGACTCACGGGGGAACACGGTATACTATCCTATGCGCCGTATATCAAGGAGAGTCCTGTGAATATTGAATGCCGGGTAGAAAAGATCACTCCTCTGGGCTCTCATCATATGTTTACGGCCAGAGTTGTAAACATTCTCGCAGATGATACTTATATGGAAGAAAACGGACGGTTTGCCCTCGAAAAGACCAATCCCCTAATCTATTCACACGGAGGATATTTTGAGACGGGCAGACAGATCGGAAGTTTTGGATACTCCGTAAAGAAGAAAAAAAGGAAGAAAAGAAATGACAAGCCAAAAAGGAAATAACTATATTTTAATTGGAATGCCCGGGGCCGGCAAGAGTACCATCGGAGTTCTGCTCGCCAAGGCATTGGGAGCCGAGTTTATTGATACGGATCTGGTGATCCAGCAGAAGACCGGAAAGCTTCTAAGAGATATCATAAGCCAGGAAGGAAACGAAGCATTTAAAAAGATTGAGGAGGAGGTCAACGCATCTGTCGAAGCCGAAAACTCTGTGATCGCACCGGGGGGAAGCGCCATTTACAGCCCGAAAGCGATGGAACATTTTAGAAATATTGGTACAGTCATCTATCTGAAGCTTGATTATGAAACGGTTGCCGAACGCCTTGGCGACCTTGCGGCAAGGGGTGTGGTGCTGGATAACGGGCAGACACTCAGTGACTTATACCGGGAAAGAATACCTCTCTATGAAAAATATGCAGACATCACGGTAGATGCCGATGATTTAAAGATCGGGGAAGCCTTAGAAAAAGTGTTGGAAAACTTAATGTAGTGTGATATACTGATAAATATGCGAGTAAGCGGCATGGAACTTTTGGGCTTATGCAGGCTATGACTGCCTGTCCAGGGGTTGTGTTTAAAAAAAGACACGCTTATTTTTCAGAAGAATGGATAGATTATTGATAGAGAATGAATGATTCGATTGATTGAATAGAGTTTTATATAGAGGTGTATGATGGAACAATATATCATTAAAGGCGGAAACCCACTGGTAGGGGAAGTTGTCATCGGAGGCGCAAAGAATGCTGCACTGCCCATTTTAGCAGCAGCAGTTATGACAGACGGAACGTGTACTATTGAGAATATGCCCGATGTCAGGGATACAAATGTTTTGCTCCAGGCCATGGAAGGCATTGGAGCCACAGTGAATAGATTAGGAAAACATGAAGTAGTTATCAGCGGAAGCGGGATGAATGCGGACTGCGATGTGGATAACGAGTATATCCGGAAGATCAGGGCTTCTTATTATCTGATCGGGGCTCTTCTTGGGAAGTATAAAAGGGCCAGAGTAGCCCTGCCGGGCGGATGTGAGATCGGAAGCCGTCCGATCGACCAGCATATCAAAGGATTTAAGGCGCTGGGAGCCAGGATTGAGATAGAAAACGGCATGATCACAGCGACTGCCGATGAGCTGATCGGCTGCCACATTTATATGGATGTGGTATCTGTGGGTGCGACGATTAACGTCATGATGGCAGCGGCTTTGGCAAAGGGAAATACAACCATTGAAAATGTGGCAAAAGAGCCGCATGTAGTTGACGTAGCCAATTTTCTGAACAGCATGGGAGCCAGCATACGCGGAGCCGGCACTGATGTGATTAAGATCAAAGGCGTAGAAAAGCTTGGAAATTGTGAATACTCCATTATTCCGGACCAGATTGAGGCGGGGACATTCATGACTGCGGCTGTAGCTACGAAAGGTGATATTACGGTTAAAAATGTTATTCCAAAGCATCTGGAAGCCATCAGCGCGAAGCTGGAGGAGATCGGTGCGCAGGTAGACGAGTTTGACGACGCGGTCAGAGTTGTAGCAACAAAAAGGCTCGATTCCACCCAGATCAAAACTCTCCCGTATCCGGGATTTCCGACGGATATGCAGCCTCAGATGGCAGTGTCACTGGCTCTGTCCAACGGAACAAGCATCGTTTCAGAGAGCATTTTTGAAAACCGTTTCCGGTATGTGGATGAACTGACAAAGATGGGTGCCCGTATTCAGGTAGACGGCAGAACAGCCATCATTACCGGAGTCAAATTGTTTACCGGGGCAGATGTCTCAGCACCTGACCTTCGTGCAGGGGCGGCGCTGGTCATTGCAGGCCTTGCGGCCGACGGTTATACTACAGTCAGCGATATCGGATATATCTACCGGGGCTATGAAGGCTTTGAAAAGAAAATTCAGAATCTTGGCGGAGATATTCAGCTGGTGAACAGTGAGAAAGAAATCGCGAGATTTAAGCTGCGTATTGTATAGATATTAAGGGGGAATTGCCGGTGCGACAATACCTGAAGAATGAAGTTTTTAAAATATCCAAGTGGATAGAGTTTTATTTATCTGCGCTGATTGCCATAGCGGTTATCGGCGGCGGGATCTGGATGATCAAAGATCTGATCGCTATTTTATCATCTAATCCGGATTCCGATGCTGTCTATCAGTTTGTACTCAATGCATTTAATCTTGTGATCTGCGTGGAGTTCATTAAGATGCTTTGCAGGCATACTGCGTCGACACTGGTAGAAGTACTGATGTTTGCGATTGCAAGACAGATGATCGCGCAGCATACCAGTCCGGTAGAAAATCTGCTCTGTATTTTTTCAATCGCGGTCCTCTTCATTATAAGAAAGTATTTTCTGGACCGTTTTGAGGACATTGACAAGACAGTATTTCTGCCGAACCAGAAGATTGCCAAAGTAAATGAGCTGGTCCATGTGAACATTCCGGAGGAATACAAAGGAGAGTCCATAGGAGAAGCAGTACTTAAGGGCATTGATTTGGAAAATGAAGAAGTAAAGTGCGGGCATTGTTATTATTTTCCGGGCGGGGCAGTCCGCGTATCTAAGGTTGCCGCAGGGCAGGTGAAGGAAGTGGAAGTCATCCGCAGCAGGAATGTAAATATCATGCCGAATTTATGATTTTAGATTGAAGCAGGTCCGATCAGTTCGGGCCTTTTTCGATATATATAGTTGCTGTACAGCAGAGCGAAAGGAGCACATAATGGAAAAAATATTATTTACATCAGAATCCGTGACTGAAGGACATCCGGACAAAGTCTGTGACCAGATTTCAGATGCTATTTTAGATGAACTGTTAAAACAAGACCCGATGAGCAGGGTAGCATGTGAGACTTGTACCACAACAGGACTCGTTATGGTCATGGGCGAGATCACAACCAATGCCTATGTGGATATCCAGAAAATCGTAAGGCAGACTTTGACGGATATCGGATATACGAGAGCCAAATATGGATTTGACGCGAGCACCTGCGGTGTCATTACGGCCATTGATGAGCAGTCCAAAGATATTGCCCTTGGTGTGGACAAGGCCCTGGAGGCAAAGGAATCTGATATGTCTGATGAGGAACTGGATGCGATTGGCGCAGGTGACCAGGGCATGATGTTTGGCTATGCCACAAATGAGACGGAGGAGTATATGCCGTATCCGATTTCTCTTGCTCATAAGCTGTCCAAGAGACTTACGCAGGTGCGTAAGGATGGGGTTCTTCCTTATCTGAGACCGGACGGCAAGACGCAGGTCAGCGTGGAATATGATGAAAACGGAAAGCCTTTCCGTCTGGAAGCTGTAGTCCTGTCTGCACAGCACGATCCGGAAGTGGATCAGGAGCAGATTCACGAAGATGTGAAGAGAGAGATCTTTGATAAGGTTCTGCCGAAAGAAATGGTGGATGATCAAACAAAATTTTTCATCAATCCCACAGGACGTTTTGTCATCGGGGGACCGCAGGGTGATGCGGGACTTACGGGAAGAAAAATTATTGTGGATACCTACGGCGGATATGCACGGCACGGCGGCGGAGCTTTTTCGGGCAAGGACTGTACCAAGGTAGACCGTTCGGCTGCATACGCTGCGCGTTATGTGGCAAAGAATATCGTAGCTTCCGGACTGGCTGATAAATGTGAGATTCAGCTGTCCTACGCGATTGGTGTTGCACATCCGACATCCATCAATGTGGATACGTTCGGCACCGGGAAAATATCCAGCGAAGACCTTGTGGAACTGATCAGGAAAAACTTTGATTTAAGACCGGCAGGAATCATCAGGATGCTGGATCTGAGAAGACCGATCTACCGTCAGACATCAAATTATGGTCATTTCGGAAGAAATGATCTGGATCTGCCGTGGGAACGCCTGGACAAAGCCGATATGCTGAGAGAACAGGCCAGATAAGAGGATACAATAATGTCATACGACCTTGTGTTTAAAAACGGAACCATCGTAGATGTAAAGGCAAAGACAAGTTACAGGGCAGATCTGGCTGTGTCAGGGGGAGTGATCGCGGAGATCGGCAGACTTGACGGAGAAAGAGAAGTGGACTGCAGCGGAAAGGTGCTCTGTCCGGGATTCATCGATGCCCATGTCCATATTGAGTCCAGCATGGCATCACCGGCCGCGTTTGCAGAGGCAGTGCTGCCCCACGGGACTACGACAGTAATCGCTGATCCCCATGAGATGGTCAATGTCAGGGGAAATGAAGCTATGAAATATCTTCTGGATGTATCAGAGGATCTGCCGGTTTCCGTCTATGTGATGCTGCCGTCTTCCATTCCTTCCACACCATTTGAAACTAATGGGGCGGATTTCACGTCTAAAGATATGGAGGCGTGGATCGAACATCCGAGAGTGCTCGGCCTAGGTGAGGTTATGTGTTATCCGGATGTTCTTGCAGGAAGAAAGGATATTATGGATAAGATCGCTCTCTGCAGGGGAAAAGTGATCGACGGTCATGCTCCCGGACTCTCGGGAACCGATTTGCATCGATATATACAGGCAGGGGTTATGACGGACCATGAGTGTACCTCCTTTGAAGAGGCAGAAGAAAAGCGGAGAGCCGGAATGAAAATTCTCATCCGGGAAGGAAGTGCGGCAAGAAATGTGGAGGCAATCGTTTCAGGAATCGTGAAGAAAGGCCTGGACACGGAAGGATTTCTTTTCTGTACAGATGATAAACATCTGGATACGATCGAGCACGAAGGTCATATCAGCTATAATATAAAGAAAAGCATCCGGCTGGGACTTAAGCCGGAGGAAGCAGTGGCCATGGGCACTTGGAATACGGCGCAGACATATGGTCTTGCCGGCGTCGGATGCCTGGAAAAGGGATTTGATGCAGATATCGCAGTCTTAGATTCTTTGGAGAATATGAAAGTGCTCGAAGTGTACAAAAAGGGTATCCCGTCCGGGCGTCTGCTGAAAGACAGGGCGGAACATGAATCGGATTACAGGGGAATGATGCACACAGTGAATCTGAAACCGTTCACTGAGGAACAGCTGAAACTGCACACAAAAGGAAAAGTGCCGGTAATCGGACTGGTGCCCGGACAGATTACGACAAGGTACCTAAAAGAAGAGGTGGCTGCTGAGAACGGTCTTTTTTGTCCCGATTCCACATATTCAAAGCTGTGTGTGTTTGAGCGGCACAGAGGTACAGGGAATATTAAGGCAGCTCCGCTGAAGGGATATGGGATCACTAATGGAGCAGTTGCCACATCGGTTGCCCATGACTCACACAATATTATTGCAGCAGGAGATAATGACAGAGACATTATGAAAGCTGTGGAGATGATACAAGAGATGCAGGGAGGCTATGCTCTGGTGCAGGATGGAAAAGATGTGGGGAGACTTCCCCTTCCGATTGCCGGACTCATGAGTACGCAGCCTGCAAAGGAGATACAGAGGCGTTTGGATGCCATGGTACAGAGAGCCAGGGAAATGGGAGTATCAGAGGACTGTGATCCTTTCACAACATTGTCATTTATGGCGCTCCCGGTGATACCGGAACTGCGCCTGACAGATAAAGGATTGGTGGATGTAAAAAACTTTCAGATGATAAAGGAAAAAGGTGAGTAGAATGAGCAGAAGAAGGAAAACAAGAAGGAAATGGAACAAAGCCGGTATTGCCGGATGGATTCTTTTGCTGGCAGTGATCGCCGCCGGCAGTATCTGGTTTGTCCGTTCCGGAAAGACAAAATACACGAGTCTAAATGACGGGATTGGAGAAATGACGGCTAAGGCCAATGAAGGCGTCATAGACAAAGGCACAGGAGATGAATTAAAAGAGTCACTCTATGTACCGAGAAAAATTGATAAGACGAAGAAACTGATCGCATTTTCTTTTGATGACGGTCCGGCCAGAGAGAACACGGACAGGATCGTCAAAGCTTTAGATAAAAATGACGCGAGAGCAACATTTTTTATGCTGGGACAGAATGCCAACCTGTATCCGGAATTGGTAAAGGAAGTCATGGATTCAGGAAATGAAGTGGCAGGACATTCATGGAATCATCCTCAGCTCACAAAAATCGGGGCTTCCGGAGTCCAGCTGCAGATGCAGAAGATGAACGCTGCCATCTCCAAGGTGACAGGAGCAGATGTGGGACAGCTTAGACCTCCTTACGGTGCCATCAATGACACAGTAAAAGCCAATGTTGATGCGCCTCTGATTTTATGGAGCATCGATACACTGGATTGGAAGACACTGAATACAAATGCCACGGTCAATACGATTTTAAAGCAGGCTAAGGACGGAGATATCGTATTGATGCATGATATCCATAAACCTTCGGTGGCGGCAGTGGAAAAGGTTCTTCCTCAGCTGAAAGCAAAAGGATTTGAAGTGTGCACGGTATCTGAACTGCTGGAAGCCAAGGGTATAAAGGTAGGCAAGGGCGATGTGGTCATAAGTGCAAACCAGATCAACAGGTATAAAAAATAGGTTACATAGGATCAGTGATTCACTCACCCGGGTGAGTGATTGACTGCAGAACTATTGCTTGAGCAGCAGAAAATTTTTATAATAGACCTATCACAAAAGACAGGTGTAGGTTGTAAGATTAAGGCAGGACCGTCTTTATGGTTTTGCCTTTTTCATTGATCCGAAATAAAAAAAGGAGGCAAATGTATGAAAAAAGCAGTAATTTCAGTGGGCCACAGTATTTTGAAAAACGGTATGTGCACTTCAGCCAGCGGTGTTGTGAATGAATACCAGTATAACAAGGCGCTTGCCCCTCTTTTAAAGGTGTACCTGGAGAAGAACGGGTGGAAAGCAGATGTTGTTGTATGTCCCGAAAAGAAATTTGCATCTAAGGAAGAGGAAAAATCATATAAACTACCTCTCATCAATCAGGGCGTCTATGATCTGGCTTTGGAACTGCATTTAAATGCCAGCGACGGAACAGGACATGGCGCGGAAGTGTACTACAAGACGGAGACAGGAAAAGCGTATGCACAGAGAGTTCAGAAAAAGCTGGCCGGTGTATTCAGGGACAGGGGAGCGAAAAAAGAGGATCATCTGTATTTTCTGAATGGAACAAAACCGGCGGCTATTCTTGTGGAAAGTTTTTTCTGCGATAATAAGGGTGACTGTGAATTGGGAAAAGATATGAAAAAGGTAGCAAAATTGATAGCAGACGGAATTGCAGGAAAATAGTCTGTGAGGCAGTTCTCTTTTTCGTGCACAGATTGAGAGGAATATTTTTTCATATGGCTGTATTCTTTTGTTGTAGGAGGGAGTTTAGAGATGGAATGGATGAAGCGGCTGAATCAGGCCGTATCGTATATTGAGGAACATCTGACAGAGGAAATCGATTATGAGGAACTTGCAAAGATTGCATGCTGTTCCACTTATCATTTTCAGAGAATGTTTTCTTATATTGCAGATGTGACGCTGTCGGAATATATCCGCCGCAGACGAATGTCTATGGCAGCGGCTGAGCTGAGCACCGGAAAGGAAAAGATCGTGGATATAGCACTTAAATATGGCTATGATTCACCGACCGCATTTAACCGGGCATTTCAAAGTGTTCATCACACAGCGCCTTCGGCGGCGAGAAAAAACGGTATCATATTGAAATCCTATCCTCCCATCAGTTTTCAGATCACAATAAAAGGAGATGCAGAGATGAATTACAGAATTGAGACAAAAGAGAGCTTCCGTATTATAGGGCCGTCTGCGCCGATGCACAAAGATGTGGAAAAAAACTTTCAGATGGTACCCGGACTGTGGACAAAAGCTGCCGCAGACGGATCTGTCCAGAAACTGGTTTCTAAGATTGGAAAAGAACCTCAGGGCATTTTGGGAGTCAGTGCATGTGACGATAAGTCAGAGCAGTGGAAATATCTCATCGCAGTTTCAAGCGATGATCCCGCAGAAGAAGGCTGGGATGAATATATGGTTCCGGCTGCCACCTGGGCAATCTTTGAAGGAGAAGGTACCATGCCGGAATCGATTCAGCAGCTGGAAAAGAGGATCGGGACGGAATGGCTGCCGAACTCAGGATATGAGTTTGGGGAAGCGCCGGACATTGAGGTATACTTGAATGCGGACCCTGAAAATGCAAAATATGAAGTTTGGGTTCCGGTAAAGAAGAAAAGTGAATAAACGGTAAATCAAAGATCCGGCAGCTGTAATAACTGCCGGATCTGCATTTTTACAGATCATCCACTAAGGCACTGCTTTTTGCATACGCAGTGCTTTTTGCCTCGAAAAAATCTGTTTTAATCATGTTGGCATTAGAGAACTGGCTGACCCAGGACATGGATTCCGGTTCAGTTTCACTGCCTGGATAGATGGGTTCAAAACCGAGATTTTGGCACCTCAGATTTCCAAGATAACGGATATATTCCTCCACCATTTCTTTTTTGAGACCCTGGATCTCATCGCCGATCACATAATGACCCCAGCGGATTTCCTGCTCACAGCCCTTTTTAATCATCCGGCGGTAGTCATTGATACAGTCAGGATGGAACAGGGAGGGTTCTTCCTTCTTTAATTCCAGCAGAATATTTTTGAACAGCCACAAATGTGTATTTTCATCCCTGTTGATATACCGGATTTCCTGTACAGAACCAGGCATACGGTGATTTCTTCCAAGATTATAAAAAAACATAAAACCGCTGTAAAAGTAAATGCCTTCTAAGATGTAGTTGGCAACGAGTGTTTTTACGAATGTTTCTGTATTTTTATTAGTCTGAAAATCATTATAAAGGTCTCCGATGAATTGATTTCTCTCCAGCAGATGAGGGTCATTCTTCCACTGATACAGGATATCGTTTCTTTCCTGGGGCTCACAGATCGTATCCAGCATATAGCTGTAACTCTGACTGTGGACTGCCTCCTGGAATGCCTGGATCGACAGGCACAGATTGACTTCATTGGCTGTGATATATTCACTGATATTTGGAAGGTTTGCCGTCTGAATGCTGTCCAGGAAGATAAGAAAAGAAAGGATCTTATCATATGCCCGGCGTTCAGGCTCGGAAAGCTGCTTATAATCTTTGATGTCCGTCCCCAGATTGATCTCTTCAGGTATCCAGAAATTATTCATAGCCTGGCGGTACCAGCCGCTGACCCAGGGGTATTTCATATTGTTAAAATCATTCAGGTTCGTTGTATTTCCGTTGATCATCCTGCGCTTTCGGACATCCGTGTCACCGTAAGGATTAAATAAAGGTTTTTTTGTAAGTTCTGTCATCGTTTCTCTCTCTTTCTGTATTATGAAGAACAAACTTCGCAGTCTTCAACTTCAAGACTTTTGGACCGCGTGTAATAAATTGTTTTGACTCCCTGTTCCCATGCCAGAATATAGAGGTCCAGGACTTTTCGGAACGTGTATTCATTGGTGATATACAGATTCATGCTCTGTGCCTGGTCGATGTGTCTCTGACGGACACCGCATGCTTTCACAGACCAGGTCTGGTCAATATAGTGGGCATTTTTATAGTACCAGAATGTCTCCATGGACAGTTCAGGGGCAACTCTTGGGATCAGGCCGTATTTTTTTTCTTCAAGAAAGTAGCGGTTCATGACAGGGTCCAGACCTGCCGTGGTGCCGGTGATGATGCTTGTACTGCTGGTAGGTGCCGCGGCAAGCAGATAGCCGTTGCGCAGGCCGTGTTTTTTGACCCGGTCTTCAAGTGCTTTCCAGCGTCCTTTCGTGAGATCCCGCTTTCTGAAATAATCCCCGGTCTGCCAGTCACTGCCTGGGAAATACGGATAAGATCCTTTTTCTTCGGAAATTTTTGAGCTGGCTGCCAGTGCGGCATAATGGATATCGGAAAATACTTTTTCAGCAAATTTTAAATGTTCTTCGCTCTCCCATTGTATTTTATGCTTTGCCAGCATGTGGTGATATCCGCTGACCCCGAGTCCCACGGGGCGGTATCTTTTGCTGTTGATCTCGGCATAAGGTACGGGAAAAAAGTTCAGGTCGATCACATTGTCCAGGGCTCTTACCGCACTCTCTGTGACGTAGGACAGCTGTTCATAATCAGTGACACACAGATTCCCGAGGGAGAGGCTTGCAAGATTGCAGACGACAAAGTCTCCCGGTTTTGTGACAGTGACAACGACTTCTTCACCGCCGATCATTTCAATTTTCTGTTCTGTCTGCCCTGAGGCACTCATGTTCTGGGCGATCTCGGTACAGAGGTTGCTGCAGTAGATGATTCCTTTATGCCGGTTGGGATTTGCGCGGTTGACATGATCCCGGTTGAACGTAAAAGGCGTTCCAGTCTCTGCTGCACTTTTGATGATCATCCGTACAATATCTTTGATAGGGATCACACGCTTACTGATTCTTTCATCAAGGACACAGTCCAGATATTTTTCGGTCCACTCTGTTCCATAGCAGTCCTCCAGTGCATAGCCTTTGACTGTGAGTATCTCATGGGGGCACATCAGGTACCAGTTGCCTTCAATATTGTCTCTTGCCTGTTCCCAGAAATAGTCGGGATAGCAGACGGCAGGGAACACATCGTGGGCTTTCATCCGCTCATCTCCGTTGTTTGTCCGGAGACTAAGAAATTCGGGAAGGTCTCTGTGCCAGACGTCCAGGTAAACGGCCACGGCACCCTGCCGCATTCCAAGCTGGTCTACGGCCACAGCCGTATCATTTGCGAGCCGTATCCAGCGGATTACACCTCCTGCGGCTCCCTCAAATCCACGGATTGAACTTCCGCTGGCCCTGACTTTTCCAAAGTAAAGGCCCATGCCTCCTCCGAATTTGCTGACCTTGGCAAAGCTGTCGATACTCCGGTAGATTCCGTCCAGGCTGTCCGGAACCGTGTCGATGAAACAGGAAGAGAGCTGATGATAAGGTTTCCTGGCATTAGAAAGAGTCGGAGTGGCCATAGTGACCTGGAGGAGGCTTAACATATCATAAAATCGTTTGACCCATTGATTTCTGTCTTCTGTTTCCTTCATTGCCAGATGCATGGCGATGCCCATGAACATCTCCTGGGGAGTCTCCAGAGGATTCCCCTGCCGGTCCCGGATTACATACCGGCTGAGCAGAAGCTCCAGACCAGAATAATGAAACAGGCTGTTTCGTTCCGGCCGGATCCAGGATGAGAATAAATGAATCTCATCTTCAGCGTAATTTTTCAGGATATAATCTCCATATAAATTCTGCTGACTCAAAAAGACAATTTTTTCATAGAAATTCCGGATCTGATATTCTTCTAAGTTGTTTTTAACCACAGATTCGAACTCCAGGATTTTGAGTCTTGCGGCAATATTCTCCCATTTGGGAGCCTCCTGGGAAGTGAGTTCGGCGGCTGCTTTAACAAGCAGAAGGAGTTTTTCATGATCCTCCATACCTTCCTTTAGAAAACTCTGAAACTTCTCATTCAGGATGTTTAAGCTATATTCCTCCTGTAGAAATTCATTCTGTATGGATTTGAGCAGGTCTCCGATCGGAAATTTCTCTGTCCGGAATGACTCAAGTATTGCCTGCCGTACGACGACAGCGTATTCGGAACCCTGTGCTGTTGTTATGTTTTTCATAAAAATGTTCACCTTTCAACTATATGTAGGATGCTAAAAATTATATTAGCACAATATATTGATCTTGACAACGTATATCAAGAATAAAACTGATCCAAAAAGACACGGAAATTTATTCCTCCTGGGAAATTTCACAGGAATTGTGCAGCTTCATTGTTTGATAGCCCCTCTCCCTAAAGCCTTTGTATATATTGATTACATTTTCAAGGTCTGTTAGGATGAATTTGTTGAAAATAACAACACAGTAAAGACCATAAAATTCCGTCTGATGTGTTGTGCTCAATACCCAGGCGCCGGGCTTTGAGTCCAGTTGACAAAGAAAGGATGAAAAATTATGATGCAGAAAATTCAAAAATTCGGCGGGGCGATGTTTACACCGGTTCTCTTGTTCGCTTTCGCGGGAATTGTCATAGGGATCGGAACCCTGTTTACCACAGAGACTATTATGGGCAGTCTAGCCGCTCCGTCCAGCATGTGGTACAAATGCTGGAATGTGCTCTTACAGGGCGGCTGGACCGTATTTAACCAGCTCCCTCTCCTGTTTGTTGTCGGACTTCCGATTGGCATGGCGAAAAAACAGAATGCCCGGTGCTGTATGGAAGCTTTGGTTCTATATCTCACATTCCATTATTTCCTCAGCACGATCCTTTCCCAGTGGGGAGGAGTCTTCGGAGTTGACTTTGCACAGGAAGTCGGCGGTACAAGCGGTCTCACGATGATCGCAAATATAAAAACCCTGGATATGGGCATGATGGGAGCACTCGCTATTGCGGGAATCGTCATTTACTTACATAACCGTTTCTTTGACACGGAACTTCCGGAATGGCTGGGCACGTTCAGCGGCTCTACTTTCGTATTCATGGTCGGATTTTTTGTGATGATTCCTGTGGCAGTCCTCGCAGCATTATTATGGCCGAAAATCCAGCTTGGTATGTTTGCATTCCAGGGATTTGTCAAAGGAGCGGGAGCTCTCGGAATATGGGTCTTCGTCTTTTTAGAGAGAGCCCTGATTCCTTTTGGCCTGCACCATATCTTATATTCACCTTTTTATTACGACAATGTAGTGGTACCAGGCGGACTTTATGCCTACTGGGCAACCAAGCTTCCTGAGATCGCAGCATCCAGTGCGTCTTTAAAATCGCTGGTTCCTATGGCAGGATTCACATCTACAGGGTTTTCCAAGATCTTCGGATGTCCGGGAATCGCACTTGCTTTCTACTCAACTGCGAAGAAAGAGAAGAAAAAGAAGATCTTAGGTCTGCTGATTCCGATTACTCTGACCGCGATATTCTGCGGTGTGACAGAGCCGATCGAGTTCACCTTCCTGTTTGTGGCGCCTGTACTCTTTGTAGTACACGCACTGCTGGCGGCAACCTTATCGACTACGATGTATTTGGCAGGAATCGTAGGAATTCACTCCGGAGGAGCGATCGAAATGGCTTCTTTAAACTGGATACCGCTGATGGGAAATCACTGGAAACAGTATCTGCTCCTGCTGGTCATCGGTCTTGCATTTACCGGAATTTATTTTGTGGTATTTAAATTCCTGATCCAGAAATTTGACTTTAAGACACCGGGACGGGAAGATGATGATGAGATTAAATTTGGTTCCAAGGAAGAATTCAGAGAGAAGAAAGGTTCTAAGCAGGACCAGAAAATCGAGTTTGCGCAGCTGATTCTCGAAGGACTGGGGGGAAAGGACAACATTGAAGATGTGACCAACTGTGCCACCAGGCTCAGGGTCAACGTAAAGGATGAGACTCTTTGTAAAGATGACCCGTATTTTAAATCCATAGGAGCCCATGGCTGCTCTGTGAATGGAAAATCATTTCAGGTTATTATCGGCCTGAAAGTAGCAGGCGTCCGGGATGATTTTGAAAGTTTACTGTAATATATTGAGTTAAGAAAGCAGGGATGAAGATGATGAATGTAAAAAGCAGCAGATTAGACAGGTATTACAATATCGCCAAGGTCCTCCTTTGCCTGACGCCGTTTGTGTGTCTTGCATACCTTTCCATGGGGGCGGCCAGAGTGGGAGGCTCAGTCTCAGCCGCGATCGGGGAAGACCCGAAGCTTGCGGTGATGTTCCTGGTGTCTATGATCAATCCGTTTATCGCATACCTCATGACGTTTATGCAGAAGAAATTACACATGGATGCTGCCTATGCAGCTGTCAATCTCACCCTGCTCATTGCAGCTGAAATCATGCTTCAGAATGTATGGTATATCCTGCTCCTTGGATTTATATTGTATAAGACTTTACGGGAGTATGGACTGACCATCAGGGAAAGTTTTAGGAAGGAATGGAGAGAAAACTTTCTGAGTATCATCTCGGGGAGCCTTGTAGTTATAGGACTTTGCTCTGTTTGTCTCTTCGCCACCATAAGAATTGCCCTGCACTGAACAGGAAAAGCCGCAGAACTTCTCTAATCTGCGGCTTGCCTTTATTATGATGAAATATCTGTTTACATATCTCCAATAGAGAAATTCACCAGACGAAAGTAGTCTTTTACATTCTGAATCTTCAGGCCAAGGTATAAACGTCCCCCATTCTCTCGGTGCTCTTGATACAAATTCTTTTGAACACTGCAGCTGTTTCTGATATCCACAGACTTCCCGCCTTCAGACAAAAGATTCACAGGGCCGCTGCACCGGTCTGCAAGGTATAAAAATTCTTCCAGATTGAAAATATAAAGTTTTATCATTGTATCTGTCCTCCTTCCATAAGATCAAAGTTTTCAGGAGAGACAGAATCAGGGCCCTGTTTCTGTTCTGCTTATCTGTTAATATAATAATAACGAAAAAATACAGATAAAAATATAAGATTACTGCTGTTTTATATCAGGATTCTGCCATTTGCAGCGGTATTCCCTGGGCGTGCACCCCATGACTTCCCGAAAAGTTTTTCCAAAGTAGCTGCTGCTTCCGAGGCCGCAGGACTGGCCGATATAAGAAACAGACAGACTGGGATCAGAGAGCATGATACAGGCTTGCCGGATTCGGAAGTTTTTTACGTATTCTGAAGGAGTTATGCCAAGGCTCTGCCGAAATATACGGAAACATTCCCGCTCACTGATATAGGCGGCAAGTGCGATCCGGGGCACAGTAAGCTTCTCAGAATAATGATCCTGGATATATTCCATCATTGACTTTATCTTTTGGTCCGAACCGCTTTGCGGTTTCTTTTGGCCTAAAAGAGGCCGGGATAAAGAGAGCATAAGACACCAGAGTTTAGAGAGAGCCGACCGGAGCAGTATTTCATATCCAAATTCGTGGGGAGATAAGAAAAAGGAATCCCGGAGCAGCTTAAGAAGCCTCTTTTCTTTTGGAGTCCGGGGATAAAAGCTGAGTATTTCCGCCTGCGGGGAACCGGTGAACGGAAGAATATACTTTTGATCCAGCAGGCTGCCGTGTTGTCCGCTGATCAGTGAGGAATCAAAGATATGATCCAGCTGGATCGTATCTTTTTTTGGATCCAAAGACTTTGTGGAATGCAGAATATTGGAGTTGACCATGCCGCCGGAACCTTCCGGGAAGACTATTTTTCCGCCTGGAGTGTCATACTCCAGAGTTCCTTTTTCAATGTAAAATAATTCGATCTCTTTATGCCAATGCCACGGTATCTGTCCGCCGATGCAAAGGCCAAACTCTACATAGGAACAGGTATATGGAAAATCCGGACCAAAATCGGGGAACAGTTCTTCTTTGGAATTGTTTTTATACTGGATTCCATGCACATGATTCATAGGTTCACCGCCTTTCTCTATTCCTATATTAATACAGCTTTCTAAAGAACGCAAATCTCTGAAAAACAAGGAAATATCCCGTTTTCAGAGGCTGTGAAAATTCACAGCTTTTGTTCTGTGTCACGGAACCAATGACCACTCCCTAAACCCTGAAAATCTATTGTCACCGGATGCTTTTGGGGTGTACTATTTGGTCAGCGAAGAAAGCAACAAAGCAAATAGCTAGGAGGATGTTGATTATGGCAAAGAAAAAATATGCAGTTACAGTGGCAGGCGGGGGCAGCACATTTACACCGGGAATCGCGCTGATGCTCTTAGAGCACATGGACCGCTTCCCGATCAGAAAGATTATGTTTTACGACAATGACGCCGAGAGACAGGAAGTAGTGGCAAAGGCATGTGAGATTTATCTGAAAGAGCACGCGCCGGAAATCGAATTCGGATATACGACAGATCCGGAAACTGCGTTTACAGATATTGATTTTGTCCTGGCACATATCCGTGTAGGAAAATATGCGATGAGAGAATTAGATGAGAAGATTCCGTTAAAATATGGAGTGCTCGGACAGGAAACATGCGGACCGGGAGGAATTGCCTACGGAATGCGTTCCATCGGCGGCGTTATCGAAATTTTAGATTACATGGAACAGTATTCTCCGAATGCCTGGATGCTGAACTACTCCAATCCGGCTGCCATCGTTGCGGAGGCGACCAGAAGGCTGCGTCCCGACTCAAAGATCCTGAACATCTGCGACATGCCGATTGACCTGGAAGAGAAAATGGCAGATATGTGCGGGCTGTCTTCCAGAAAAGAAATGCAGGTCGGATATTATGGGCTGAATCATTTCGGATGGTGGCATAAAATTTATGACAATAACGGAAATGATTTGATGCCGCAGATTAAAGAGCATATGAAAGCAAACGGTTTTGCAGATGCACTGTCCGATACAAACCAGCATGTGGATGAAAGCTGGGTACATACTTTCCAAAAGGCAAGAGATGTCTACGCAGTCGATCCGGAAACGATCCCGAATACCTACTTAAAATATTATCTTTTCCCTGATTATGTAGTAGAGACATCTGATCCGGATTATACAAGGGCCAATGAAGTCATGGACGGACGGGAGAAATTTGTGTTTGGAGAATGCAGGCGGATTGTAGAAAACGGCACAAGCAAAGGATGTGCGTTTGAGGCGGATGCGCATGCAACTTATATCGTTGACCTTGCCTGTGCCATCGCTGAGAATACACAGGAAAGATTCCTTCTGATCGTTCCGAATGAAGGGGCAGTGGAAAACTTTGACCGCACAGCCATGGTTGAGATTCCGTGTATCGTGGGCTGCAACGGTTATGAAAAGATCTGCCAGGGAGCGATTCCTCAGTTCCAGAAAGGATTGATGGAACAGCAGGTGAGTGTAGAAAAACTGACAGTGGAAGCGTGGATCGAGGGAAGCTATCAGAAATTGTGGCAGGCGCTTACTCTTTCAAAGACAGTTCCGAGTGCAAGAGTTGCAAAACTGATCTTGGATGATCTGATTGAAGCAAACAAAGACTTCTGGCCGGAACTGAGATAAGTCAAATGGGAGGTATGGGATGTTCGGATTTTTAAAGGGAAAAAGTAAAAAAGAGAAAATATTTTATTCCATGGTAACCGGAAAGAGTATTGACCTTTCTGAGGTAAACGATGAAATGTTTGCAGGAAGGGTTCTGGGTGACGGAATCGCTGTCTGGCCGGAGGAGGATGTGTTTTCAGCTCCCTGCACCGGTACAGTGACTACGGTGACGGATACAAAGCATGCTATCGGACTTGAGAACGGTGACGGTGTTCAGGTGCTCATTCATATCGGACTGGACACGGTAAAACTTGATGGAAAGGGCTTTGAAACTTATGTGGAGCCGGGGCAGAAGGTAAAAGCCGGTGATCCCCTTGTAAAGGTGGACCGTCAGATGCTCAGGGAAGAAAAAATTCCGGATGTCTCCATGCTGGTTTTCATAGAACCAAACGGACATAAGCTGACTAAATTTTATACAGGACAGACAGTGGAAGCGGGAACAAGTCCTCTGGTGGAATACGAGTAGGAAATTTCTCCATTATCGAAAGGCAGGTATCATGAGGATATCTGCCTTTCTGCATCAATGGACAAAATGTGGAAAATAGAGTAAAATTGGGGTAAGATTCAGGAACCAAAAGGCGGCGGACACATTTATGAGGTAGATGTCTTTATGAAATTAGATGAACTGGTGAACAAGCATTACGGACAGCTTAACGAGAATGATTTATACATATGGAATTACATATCTTCGCACAGGAAAGAGTGTGAAAAGCTTGCCATAGACCAGCTGGCATTTAAGTGCAGTGTGTCGAGGACAACCGTTCTGCGGTTTGCCCAGAAGCTGTCCTTAAAAGGTTATGGTGAACTAAAGGTCTTTTTAAAGCTTGATAATCAGGAGGCAAAGGAAAACATCGGGCATGTGGACATGGTCTGTGAGTCATACCGCCGGGTGATCGGCAGCATGAAAGAAAAGGACTGTACAGATATCTTTAGGAAGTTTGATCAGGCAAAGAATATCTACGTGTATGGGATCGGCATGATCCAGTCTTCCATTAAAAAAGAGTTAAAGCGGACCTTCATGATGAGCGGGAGGCTGATCTATGATCTGAGCGGATATGAGGAAGCGGAAAGGCTTCTCAGCATTGTCACGGAGGATGACTTGTTTATCATCATATCTGTTTCAGGAGAGAATGAATTTATCAACAATTTCACTAAAAATCTAAAGATCCGGGGCGTCTCTGTGCTGTCCATCACGAAGCTTCGGGAAAACACACTGGCACATATGGCCGATTATGCTCTCTATGTTACCGAGACAGTGTTTTCCCAGCCGTTCAGTCACATAGAGTATGATTCTCTCACATCATATTTCATTTTGATTGAGATTTTATTTTTAAAGTACATGGAGTATAAGACAAAAAAAGAGGAGATAGCGGATGAGGCTGGAAACCCTGATTGAAGAAAATTATGATAAACTGAATGAAAATGATTTGAGCATCTGGAACTTTATTCTGCGGCACAAGAAGGAGTGTCAGACTATGTCGATCCAGGAGCTGGCAAAACAGTGCCATGTGTCACACACAACCGTCTCAAGGTTTACTCATAAGCTGGGGATGGAAGGGTACGGGGAACTGAAGATTTTTCTGAAATGGGACAGCCGGGAGGAGGAATCCTTCGATGTAAGGGAGATCGAGCGGGTCTACCAGGATTACATAAAGACTCTGGATATGATGAAGGACAGGGACTGTTCGGATGTCTCAGAGATGCTCTCCAGGGCCGGAAGCATATATGTATACGGAACAGGAGCGGTCCAGAAAAATGCCGCGAGAGAGTTAAAAAAGAACCTGCTTTTTCTGGACTATCTTTGTAATCTGATCGAAGGCCGGGAAGAAATAAAGATGGTGCTGGAAATCGTAAAAGAGGGAGACGTATTTTTTCTGTTTTCTCTTTCCGGTGAAAATGCCTTTGTCAATGAGCTTGCAGGCAGGCTGAAGGCAAAGGGTGTCAAAATCATCTCTGTGACAAAAGTGGGGAATAATGAATTGTCGAGGCTCAGTGATATAAGCCTTCAGTTTTATGCTCATCCGGTGCTGAAGGGAAGGTTTAATTCCGATGTATATATGACAGCTCAGTTTTTTGTGATCAATGAGTTCTTACTTTTAAAGGGATTGGAGTATGGAACAAGCGAAGAGTGATTAATGTAGATTTATTTTGTTTTGATATATGCGTATCATAGGGTTAATAAAGGGAGTTTTATAACCTCCGATAAGAGAAAAATAACCAATATCCTTTAGTATTTGAAGAGCTTTCACACGGTCAGTAATTATTAACTTTTTTTCGTTGGTAAGTTTGTAAAGTTGAGAATTATATGTTAGAAAAGGTTTTGTCAATTTACATATCTCCTGTAAAAGAAATGTTTGAAGAAAAAGGAGGGCCCTCAGGTCCTCCCCCGGTTTCAGTCCTCTCGAGTATCTGAAACCTGATCCCTGAAATTGGTTTAACATAATATTGTTTATAAGTAAATAAATTCCATATTTTTCAATACACTTTTTAAAAATAATCATAAGTAATCTTAACTTGCTTTATGAGAAGGGTGAATAATCTAAAAAGGTATAATAGACGGTCCCTCTCTTTTCTGTTAAAATATAAAGAAAAATCAGGTGGTGACAGATCATGTTTGTAGAGGAAAGACAGCAAAAGATTCTTGAACTTTTGCAAGAAAACCAGAAAGTAAGAGTGAAAGAGCTGAGCCGGATGTTTGAGGTTACAGAAGACTGTATCCGGAAAGATCTGGCCAGTATGGAAGGACGCGGTCTTTTAAAGCGTGCCTATGGAGGCGCCGTTCTGACGGAAGGCATGCACCCCGGGCACAGCAACGCGGTTTCTTCCAGGAAAGAAAAAAACCTGAAAGAAAAGCAGAGAATTGCAAAAAAAGCGGTAAAGCTGATCAGTGACGGGGATGTGGTTTTTTTGGATACATCTACAACGAATCTGGAGGTTGCGAGGGAAATCATCCGTTCTAAACGAAACGTGACGGTCGTAAGCTGTATGCTGGATATCGCAAATTTGTTCGCAGCGGATGGAAACACCGGATTTATTCTTTTGGGAGGAGAGTTCAATCGGTCTCAAATTGGGTTTCTGGGTTCGCTGACCCTCTCTATGATGGAGAACTTCAGGTTTGACCTCTGCTTTATGGGAGTCGTTGGAGCGGACGTAAAAGGAAATGTGGTCACGACTTATGTTCCGGAGGACGGAGCTATGAAACAAAAAGCCATCAGTAAAAGCCGCAGAAGATATCTGGTCATGGAGACAAAAAAGTTTGATTTCCAGGCAAATTATGTCTTTACAGATTTTACACAGGTGGATGGGATAATCTGTGAGAAGGAGCCTCAGGAAGAGATAAGAGAAGTGCTGAGAGAATATGGAACAGAGATCATAGCATGACAGTTCCTGTATGATCTCTGCTCGATTTTTAAAATGTATGGATAGCAATACAAGGTTAAAATTATTTTTGGATTTGTATCATTCTGTCCACCCAGCCGCGGTAAAAATTCTCTTCATGAGATACAACCAGTACGGTTCCTGTAAAATTTTTCAATGCATTTTTCAATGCTTCTTTAGCCGCTGCATCCAGGTGATTTGTGGGTTCATCCATAATTAAAAAGTTACATGGTTTTAGTGTCAGCAGGCATAACTTTACCTTGCACTGTTCACCTCCGCTCAATGATCCTATCTCCTGTCCGGCATGACAGCTGGAAATTCCGCACTGCGCAAGATGCTGCCGTACTTTTTTGATTGGGAGAGAGGGATAACAGTCAGACACGATCTGTAGCGGTGTCCTGGTTGTATCATCCCATATCAGATCCTGTTCAAAGTATCCGATGGTGACCTGTTCTGAAAATGAGAAACTGCCGTCTAAGGCAGGAATCTGATTCGTCAGAGTTTTCAAAAGGGTGGATTTGCCGATTCCGTTGAAACCTGTGATCACAATTTTCTGTCCTCCTTTTGCTGAAAATTGAAGGCCGGAGAGAAGCGGATATTGATACCCCACAGACAAAAGTCTCACGGACAGGTGGTCAGCATTTGTCACCGGAAGCTGTGAAAAATTAAAACACGGTCGGTTCTCAGTTACGTCTGGATTTTCCATGTGTTCCATCCTGTTCAGCTGTTTCTTGCGTCCTCTGGCCATTTTTGACTTTCGCCCGGCCATGTTTTTTCTGATAAATTCTTCTGTTTCTTTGATCTTTTTCTGCTGGAAAGAATACCGTCGGATATATTCTTCCTGAAGAAACGTTTTCTTTTTTAAAAAATCAGAGTAGGTGCCGTAATATTTTGTAAGTCTGCCGTTATGAATATCGCATACGCGGTTGACACTCTGTTCTAAAAATTCATTGTCGTGGGAGACAACCAGAAAAGCGCTCGGAAGCCCTGAAAGGTAGTCTGCCAGCCAGGAGACGTGCTCCTTATCCAGAAAGTTTGTAGGTTCATCCAGCAGCAGGACAGAAGGCTGTTCCAGCAAAAGTTTAGCGAGGATGACCCTGGCTCTCTGACCTCCGCTGATTTTTTCTACCGGGCATTCAAGACCGATAGTGAGGAGTCCCAGTCCGGCAGCTGCCTGTTCAATCCTGGTGTCAATCTGATAAAAGTCATGGAGCTCTAATTGTTCCTGGAGCCGTGCGGCGGCAGGGAGGGCTTTTTCATCTCCGGCCGCTGCTTTTGAATACAGCAGATTCATTTGCTCCTCTTTTATAAAGAGAGACTGAAAAGCAGATTTTAAGAAATCTGAGATCGTTATATTTTCTTTCATCTGTGCGTATTGATCCAGGCATCCGAAAGAAGCTGCAGGATGTCTGAAGATCTGTCCGCTGTCGGGAGTAATCTGCCCGGTGCAGATTTTGATAAACGTACTTTTTCCTGCACCATTTGGACCGACAATTCCTATATGTTCTCCTTTATTGAGCTGGAATTCTGTTTCTTTAAAAAGCTGTTTATCACCGAATGAATGTGATAAATCTTTAATATCTAATAAACTCATGATGATCTGATCCTTTCATATAAAAAAGACAGAAGACAAAATACATTTCTGTATCTGCCTTCTGCCGTATTGTCAGTGTGTTATAGAACAACAAAAGGCCGCGGACAAAACATTGTCCGCAGCCTTTTAGCATGGGATTCTTCGGGAAAACAGGTATCCAAATAAGGACTGCTCATGCAGCCGCAGATGATTCTGGATCTGTCTCCCGATGAAATCTTAAAGCGGATAAAATCCGCCGTACTCTGCACAATGTTTCATCGGTCTGAATTGTACAGAGTTTACTCGCCTTCTCGGCTGGTCTGATCTATATAAGCCCATGCTGGCTGCTCCTTTTGTTTCATAAAATTTTCTGAGTGGTTTTTGAGATTTCATTTTGCACACGCTTGTAGTGAGGCAATTCAAAGCCGAACAGAAATCGTGTGCAAAATGCCCTACATTCCCTCGTGGAACGTTCTTCTTACAACTTCTTCCTGCTGTTCTCTGGAAAGCTTATTAAAGTTTACCGCATATCCGGAAACACGGATCGTCAGTGTCGGATACTTGTCCGGATGTTCCATTGCGTCAATCAATGTCTCACGGTTGAATACGTTGACATTCAGATGATGAGCGCCCTGCACAAAGTAACCGTCCAGAATGTTTGCAAGATTTTCTTCTCTCTGGTCCTGATCTTTTCCTAAAGCTTCGGGCACGATAGAGAAGGTGTTGGAAACACCGTCCTGGCACACGTCGCGGTAAGGAATCTTGGCTACGGAATTCAGAGAGGCTAAAGCGCCGCTGTTGTCCCGTCCGTGCATTGGGTTTGCACCAGGAGCAAGAGGCTCCCCTAATTTTCTTCCGTCCGGCGTGGAGCCAGTTTTCTTTCCATACATAACATTGGATGTGATGGTGAGTGCAGATAATGTATGGATGGCATTTCTATAAATCGGATGTTTCTTTAATTCCTCAGAGAATAAAGTGACAGTGTTGACAGCCAGGTCGTCTGCCCGGTCATCGTCATTGCCGTATTTCGGGAAATCTCCTTCAGTCTCAAAATCTACTGCCACACCGTTTTCGTTGCGCACCGGTTTTACAGTGGCATATTTGATTGCTGATAACGAGTCTGCCGCGATGGAAAGACCTGCCACGCCGTATGCTGCGATACGCTCCATATTGGTATCGTGCAGTGCAAACTGGCTCGCCTCGTAGGCATATTTGTCATGCATATAATGAATGATATTTACGGTATCAACGTATAATTCTGCTACATAAGCGAGAACTTTTTTGTAGTTAGCCCAAACTTTTTCGTAGTCCAATACTTCATCGGTGATCGGCTCGATACCCGGAATGACTTCAATCCCCTTTTTCTCATCGATGCCGCCGTTGATAGCATACAGCAGGGACTTGGCAAGGTTGCAGCGGGCTCCGAACAGCTGGGTCTGCTTTCCGACTTTCATGGCAGACACACAGCAGGCAATGGCATAATCATCTCCGTAGATCGGTCTCATGACATCGTCATTTTCATACTGGATCGAATCTGTGTCAATGGAAACTTTGGAGCAGAACTTCTTGAAGTTGGCCGGAAGCTTTTCAGACCAAAGGACGGTCAGGTTCGGCTCCGGAGCTGTTCCCAAATTATACAGTGTATGGAGATAACGGAAGGAGGTCTTTGTCACAAGCGGTTTGCTGTTGATTCCGATACCGCCGATGGACTCTGTGATCCAGGTAGGATCTCCCCCGAATAATTCATCGTACTCCGGTGTCCTTAAATGTCTTACAAGGCGAAGCTTGATGATAAACTGGTCGATCAGTTCCTGGGCATCTTTCTCTGTCAGCACGCCGTTTTCCAGGTCACGCTGAATATAAATATCAAGGAAAGTGGAAGTACGTCCAAGGGATGTAGCCGCACCGTTGTTTTCTTTTACACCGGCAAGATAAGCCATATAGACCGCCTGGACCGCCTCTTTGGCATTGGATGCAGGTTTAGAGATGTCCACTCCGTAGGAAGCAGCCATTTCTTTGATTGCTCCTAAAGCACGGATCTGCTCGGAGACTTCCTCTCTTGCACGGATGCGCTCTTCGCTCATCGGTCCGTCTAAGGCATCCAGATCGCGTTTCTTTTCTTCCACGAGATAATCGATGCCGTAGAGGGCAGCACGGCGGTAGTCACCGATCACACGTCCTCGTCCATAGGCATCCGGAAGCCCTGTCAGAAGACCGGCTGTCCTTGCAAGCCTTGTGCGCTGCGGATAGGCATCAAAGACACCTTCGTTGTGTGTCTTGCGGTATTCATTGAAGTGACGGTCTATTTCCGGATTCAGTTTGTATCCGTACTGTTCCAGAGAAGAATGGGCCATTCTCTTGCCGCCGTATAAGTTTACGATGCGCTTTAAAGGAGCATCTGTCTGAAGACCTACAATGATTTCATTTTCTTTGTCGATATATCCGGGTGCAAAGTTAGTGATGCCGGAAATAATATTGGTCTCTACATCCAAAACACCACCTTTTTTTGTCTCTTCAGAAAGCAGTTCTTCGCATTTGTTCCACACTTTTTCTGTTTTTTCTGAAACACCTGCCAGGAAAGAGTCATCTCCTTCATATAATGTATAATTCTTCTGGATAAAGTCTCTTACGTTGGTTTCCTTTGTCCATTTTCCTTCTTTAAAGCCGTTCCATTCTTTTAACATTGTTTTCCTCCATATTGATCAAAATAGGTTTTCTGAAGTTGTTTGGTGCGTTCCTTGTCCATTGCCGGAACTCCTTTGAGCGGGTAAGAAAGATTCATTACCTCATATTTGTTGGTGCCGAGCAGATGATAGGGGAGAAGCTCTACCTTTTCTACGTTCGGTATGCGGTCTATGTATTCTTTTAGTTCCTGCATGTGCTCTTTGCTGTCTGTAAGTCCCGGAACTACGACATGGCGTATCCATAGTTTCGTGCCGTTTCGTTCCAATGCCTTTAGAAATTCGATGAACCGCTCCATTGGCCTTCCTGTCATAGACTCGTAAGCCGGCCCGGTTATTTCCTTGAGATCTAAAAGTACCAGATCTGTGTATGAAAGAATTTCATCGTAATCTCCCTGACCAAAGCCTGCGGTATCAATGCACGTATGGATGCCTTCCTGTTTACAGAGTTTCAGAGTCTTAAGCAAAAACTCTGGCTGCATCAGGGGCTCTCCGCCCGAAAAGGTCACTCCGCCGTTCTGTTTAAAGTAGGGCTTGAAGCGGGAAATCCTTTTCACCAGCGCCTCCGGAGTCATCTCTTCGCCGCCCTGAAACTCCCAGGTGTCAGGGTTATGGCAGAATTTACACCGAAGGGCACAGCCCTGGAAAAAAACTACGCTGCGGATGCCCGGGCCGTCGACTAATCCCATGGATTCCATGGAATGGATGTGTCCAACAATCATAGGAACCTCCTGTAAAAATGTTGATTGGCTGCCTGGGATACGAGTATCAGCGGCTCGTGGAAAGCCGTAGACTTTCCTAATGGAATAAAAAAAGCCGCACGTCCAGGCAGGGTGCCCAGACGGTCGGCTAAAAATTCGTTGTCATACTTCCTGTGGTAAACTCCACTTGTCCGTCAGTCATATGACTTATGACTTTAAAATACTATACATGGCACCGCAATGTCAACCCCGTAATTGAAATATTGTTTGTGAAATTTTTAGCCGGTTTCATCGTAACGTGAGGTTTCCTGCTTGTCTACCGGGTATGTGATAAAAGTTTTCATGTTTAAAATTCAGAAAATCCGGGCATGTTCATAGTATGAAGAAAAAATCAATCATCTGGATGTTTTTCCTTGCCGCCGCGGTAATCTTTTCTGTGGTATGGACAAAAGAGAAAGACGGCAGAGCGGATCAGAAAATAAAACAGGGAGTCGTGCGGTTCCACATACGGGCAAACAGTGACAGCAGGAAAGACCAGGCAGAAAAACTCCTGGTCAGGGACCAGGTAGTGGCATATCTGAAACCGTATATGGAACAGGCCAACACAAAAGAAGATGCAAAGAGAATTCTTAACAGCCGGAAAAAGGAGATTGCCAAAGTGGCAAAGTCCACGCTGCAAAAGAGGGGAAAGGATCTACCGGTCAAAGTCTATCTGACCAGAGAGAAGTTTCCCGAAAAGGACTATGGCAGCTATGTGTTTCCCGAGGGAACCTACGATGCGCTGAGAATCGATCTCGGAAATGCCAGTGGACATAACTGGTGGTGTGTCATGTTTCCGGACCTTTGCATTACGAAAGAAAGCGAAGCGGCAAAAGACAAAAAGACCAGAAAAAAACTGGAGCAGCAGGTAGGAAAAAAAGGAGTGGAGAAGCTGGAAAAGAAGAAAGAGAAGCTGCCCTGGTTTTTGAAATGGCTGGAGTAATCAGGTAATATTTACTAAAAATCAGACATAAAAATTAACTAATTTATTCGTTGAAATTTGTTGCAAAAGAAGGTATAATAAAGTTACAAAAGTTTTAAAAATTTATAACAATACAATTTATTTCCAACACGGCTGAGACGGGCAGAAAGTGAAGGAGATGGTATGGATGAAAAAGATTTCAAAGAGGCATACGGTCTGGGAGATCAATTATTTTTATAGGTCTCTGCTGCTCATAACAGCAGGGATTCTGATGATTTTGGTCTTCCTGCTGCTCCTCCGGTAACTGCAGACGATTACATATCAATAAAGAGGGAATTTTACAGGATAATTCTGTGAAATTCCCTCTTTCATTTTTCTTTGAA
This sequence comes from Anaerostipes sp. CAG:276, assembly GCF_000432215.1. Classification (NCBI taxonomy): domain Bacteria; kingdom Bacillati; phylum Bacillota; class Clostridia; order Lachnospirales; family Lachnospiraceae; genus Anaerostipes; species Anaerostipes sp. CAG:276. The sequence continues at coordinate 80,900 of NZ_FR889179.1, read as the reverse complement.
CAAAGCAAAAGACATAAATTGTGCATCATCCGGGAACTATAAACAAATGGTGGAACAGACACAACTTTTATGCTGTCCAAAACGTCTAATGATTAAATGCAGATGTAAGGAGAACCTACGAATGAAGAGAAAAATAAGAAAAGACAAACTAAAAGAAATGAAGGACTTTTACCGTTCAGTCCTGCTGATTTCACTTGGCATTACTATGATCCTGATCTTCCAGGCAATGCTCATGTAGAAAAAAATAAAGACACGCCGCTAAAGCGTGTCTTACAGTATGTTTGGACTTTTTAATCCTCAGGCAAAGGTTTCTTAGCAGAGATCATCAGCAGTTTTTTCAGCTTATGTACACGAAACTTTGTGAGCCCCGCTGCCTTGAACATGCCAAGGATCTCATGGGTGGACGGCCGCTTCACCTTGCAGGAAGGAAGAAGCTTGTCCGCCACGTTGCCGGTGATCCTGATCACTTCAGGGAATGCAACGACACCGATGTAAAGCCTTCCGCCAGGAGTCAGGAGATCGGCCGCTTTCTGGATGAACTCCGCCTGATTGGGGAAGTGATGGAATGCGCTGCACACAGTTATGATGCGGAATGTATTGTCCTCAAAATCCAGATCATCACTGCTGCCTACCTGAAAATGCAGGTCAGGATAATCTTCACTGGCCCTGCGGATCATTTCTCCGGAGATGTCGACTCCGTACCCTTCAGCATCTCTCCAGCGTGTGAGTCCGGCGAGCAGTGCTCCGGTCCCGCATCCCACATCCAGAATTTTATCATTGTCTCGGACACAGATCTTCTTGATCATCTCCTGCTCCAGAGAAGCCGCCATCCTGCCGCTGATGGTCTTTTCATAATTTTCAGCCTTTTTATCGTAAATTTTTGCAGAACGTTCTTTTACATTTTTCATAGGTACGTCCTCTCTTTCTTCATTTTACTCTATTATTCTTTACAATGATTATATCAGATAAACGAAAACATCCGCAACAGATAAACCCAAAATGTGAGACTGACAGATGAAAGTACGGTTGCGGCCACCACGATGCTGGAAGTCAGCACATGATCGTTATCCATGGCCTTCGCCATTACATAGCAGCTCACGGTAGTCGGCGAGCCGAGCATGATCAGGATTGCGATCAGTCCTTCGTTCCGGAAACCGAAAAAAACGGCCAAGGGAAGAAAGATGAGCGGCAGTATAAAAAGTTTGATGATTGCGGCGGCCATCGTAGGCCGGATTTTCTTCAGAGCCTTTGCGCCTTCAAAACCTGCGCCGACACAGAGCAGCGCCACCGGCGTCGCCGTAACGGAAAGCTGATTTAGGCATTTATCGATGACCGGAGGAAAATCCACAGCCAGATAGGAAAACGGAAGTCCAGCAAGGATTCCCAGGATGATCGGGTTTTTTGCGATATTGATCAGGGCAGATTTGATACTGCTTGTGCCGGAACCCGGTCCCCTGACGGTCAGGACGATAACAGAAAAAATATTATACAAAGGCACGCTGGCAACGATCATCAGCGGTCCCATAGTGGAGTGTCCGTAAATATTCTCAATGAAGGCGATTCCCAGGATGGCGGCACTGCCCCGGAAAGAGGCCTGGACAAACGCTCCGGTCATGGATTTATCTTTTAAGAAAATTTCTGCAAGGATCCAGATGCCGGAAAACATCAGAGTGGTGACGATCATGCAGAACAGAAAGTATTTAAGATCAAAGGCCTGTTTCAACGGGGCGCCGGAAATATCCCGGAACAAAAGGGCCGGGAGAGCTGCGTTAAAGACAAATTTATTGGCTGTGTTTACAAAGTTTTCATTGAACCATCCCTTTTCCTTCAGAAACCATCCGAGAAAGATCATAAAAAAAATAGGGACTGTCGAATTTAAGCTGAAAATAAAATCATTCATAAGTATCCTCCGGGGGAGATTATAGCAAATAAAAAAGAACAATTCAAACATGCCAATTTTTCTTGCTAAATCCAAATTGAGGTGATATAGTACCCTTGGATGGTATTCCTTAGAGAAATCATACCAGTGAACGAATCTTATAAAGGACATCACCTCAGGAAAGCAGGTGATTATTCCGTATGAAAGCAGGGTTTATCGGGGCAGGCAAAGCAGGCTGTTCCCTTGGCAGGTATTTCGTACATTACGGCATCCCTCTGGCAGGGTATGCCAGCCGCAGCATGGCTTCAGCCCAGGCGGCGGCAGACGCAGCACACACACAAAGTTTTGATTCATTTGACAAATTATTATCAATGTGTGATGTTCTTTTCATTACGGCTCCTGACGGCCAGATCAAAGGCGTGTGGGAGCAGATCAGAGCTTTCCCGGTCCGGGGAAAGTTTATCTGTCACTGCAGCGGTTCCTTAAGTTCCGCTATTTTCTCTGAAATAACCGAAGCAGGGGCTTACGGCTATTCTATCCATCCAATGTTTCCATTTAACAGTAAAAAAACTTCATATGAGGATCTTTCCAAAGCCTTGTTTACCCTTGAAGGTGACAGGGAACACAGAGATCAGATGCTCTCATTTTTAAGTGTTCTGCCCAACCCGGTCGTGGAGATCGGGGCAGAGGATAAGGTCCGCTACCATGCGGCGGCTGTCATGGCGTCCAACCAGATGGCGGCGCTGATGAACCGGGCTTTAAGAATTCTTGAAAGCTGCGGGTTCAGCGGGCAGGACGGCCTTACGGCACTTGCTCCGCTTGTTCGGACGAATCTTGAAAATATTCTTCGTTCGGGACCGAAAGAAGCTCTGACAGGACCGGTGGAGCGAAATGATGCAGCTACTGTGGAAAAGCATTTACGTGCTCTTTCCGGAGAAGAGAAGGAGATCTACCTCCCTCTGTGCAGGGAGCTGATTAGGATTGCAGAAAGCAAATATCCGATGAGGAACTATGAACATATGGAGAGAATATTGGAGGAAGAACATTGAAGAACACAGTAAGTACATTTCAGAAGATGAAAGAAAACGGAGAAAAGATCTCCATGCTCACGGCTTATGACTATTCTACAGCCAAACTGTTTGATGAAGCCGGCATTCATTCAATTCTCGTGGGAGATTCCCTGGGGATGGTTATGCTAGGTTATGACACGACGATTCCGGTGACTGTGGAGGATATGATCCACCACGGCGCTGCAGTTGTGAAGGGAGCAAAGAATGCGCTTGTTGTAGTGGATATGCCGTTTATGTCCTACCAGACGTCTGTATACGATGCGGTGGTCAATGCCGGAAGGATCATGAAAGAGACAGAGGCCACAGCAGTCAAACTGGAAGGCGGAAAGGATGTGTGTCCGCATATTGAGGCCATCGTCAAAGCTTCCATCCCGGTTGTGGCCCATATCGGTCTCACGCCCCAGTCTGTCAATGCCTTTGGGGGATTTAAAGTGCAGGGCAAAAGTGAAGAAGCAGCGAAGAAGCTTTTGGAGGATGCCCTGGCAGTAGAAGCAGCCGGAGCATTTGCGGTCGTATTGGAATGTGTTCCCGCAAAACTTGCAAAGCTTATTTCTGAGAAACTCCGCATTCCGACCATCGGCATCGGCGCAGGAGCAGACTGTGACGGTCAGGTCCTCGTTTACCAGGATATGCTGAATATGTACGGGGATTTTGTACCGAAGTTTGTAAAGCAGTTCGGAAACGCAGGCCCGGTCATGAAAGAGGCGGTGCAGGAATATGTCAAGGCGGTAGGAGAAGGGACATTTCCGGAAGAACAGCACACATTTGCCATCAATGATGATATTATAGAGAAGTTGTATTAAGGAGAGGATCATGAAAATTGTCAGTACAGTAGAGGAAGTCAGGAAACAGATAAAAGAGTGGAAGATGCAGGGGCAGAGCATCGGATTCGTGCCGACTATGGGATATCTCCATGAAGGGCATAAAAGTCTGATGGACTGTGCACGGAAAGAAAACGACAGAGTCGTCGTGAGTATTTTTGTAAATCCGATGCAGTTCGGTCCGGCGGAGGATCTGGCCGATTATCCGAGAGACCTGGAACATGATACAAAGATCTGTGAGAGTGCAGGGACAGATCTGATCTTTCATCCGGAACCGGAGGAAATGTATGACGGTGACTTCTGCTCTTTCGTTGATATGAGCGTTTTGACGGAAGGACTCTGTGGGAAAACAAGGCCGGTACATTTCCGGGGAGTCTGCACGGTTGTCACGAAACTTTTCAATATAGTCACTCCGGACAGAGCCTATTTCGGGCAGAAGGACGGCCAGCAGCTGGCGGTGATCAGGCGCATGGTGAGAGACCTGAATATGGATATCTGTATTGTGGGCTGTCCGATTGTAAGAGAAGAAGACGGGCTCGCCAAGAGTTCCAGAAATACATATCTCTCACCGGAGGAGAGAAAGGCCGCGCTGGTTCTGAGTCAGGCGGTGCGGCTCGGCGCGGAGCTTGCCAAGACCGAAAAGGATGCCAAAAAGGTTGTTTTGGCCATGAAGGATAAGATACAGACAGAACCGCTGGCAAGGATTGATTATGTTGAGGCGGTGGACGCTCTGTCCATGCAGCCGGTGAAGACCCTGGAAGGCGGCTGTATGCTGGCGATGGCAGTTTATATCGGTAAAACAAGGCTGATTGATAATGTGTTAGTGTAAGGAGACGGACGATGAAGCTTACAATGTTAAAAGGAAAAATTCACAGGGCAACCGTAAGACAGGCGGAGCTGGACTATGTGGGAAGTATTACGGTGGACCCCGAACTTATGGAGGCGGCAGGCATTCTGGAATATGAAAAGGTGGTCATTGTTGACATCAACAACGGCAGCAGGTTTGAGACATATACCATTGCCGGAGAGCCGGGGAGCGGCATGATCTGTTTAAACGGGGCGGCGGCACGCTGTGTATCCCAGGGAGACAAGATCATCATAATGTGTTATGCTGAAATGACACCAAAAGAGGCAGAAGAACACAAGCCAAAAGTTGTGTTTGTAGATGACAATAACAAGATCACCCGCCTGACCAGCTATGAAAAACATGGCCGGCTGGAGGATATGTAGGAGAAGACTATGCTGAGTGGAAAAACAATCGTCCTGGGTGTCACGGGAAGCGTGGCGGCCTATAAGATGGCGAACATGGCGAGCATGCTCATAAAAAGGGGATGTGAAGTCCATGTGATCATGACAGAAAATGCAACCAACTTTATCAATCCCATTGCATTTGAATCACTGACCAATACAAAATGTCTGGTGGAAACTTTTGACCGGAATTTTCAATTTCATGTGGCGCATGTGTCACTGGCAAAGAAAGCAGACGCCATGCTGATCGCTCCGGCTTCTGCCAATGTGATCGGAAAGATCGCAGGCGGAATTGCGGACGACATGCTGACAACGACTGTGATGGCATGCAAAAGCCCTGTTCTGATCGCGCCCGCTATGAATACAAATATGTATGAGAACCCTATTCTTCAGGACAATCTTGAGAAACTCAGAACCTACGGTTATACGGTCATTGAACCGGCCAGCGGACATCTGGCCTGCGGAGATACAGGCGCAGGGAAAATGCCCTCTGAGGAAGTTCTCATGGCTTATATTGAGCGGGCTGTGCACCGGCCAAAAGATCTTGCAGGGAAAAAGGTGCTGATTACTGCCGGACCCACGAGAGAAGCAATTTGCCCTGTGCGGTATATCACCAATCACTCCACAGGGAAGATGGGCTATGCCCTGGCAAAGACGGCAATGCTCCGGGGTGCTGATGTGACCCTGGTTACCGGCCCGACAGAGATTGAGCCGCCGATGTTCGTTACCACAGTGCCGGTTGTGAGTGCGGCCGATATGTATGAGGCTGTCATGAGCAGAAAAAAGGAACAGGACATCATCATTAAATCAGCAGCTGTGGCGGATTACACTCCGGCGCAGGTGAGCGATGAGAAGATGAAAAAGACCGATGGGGATATGTCTATTCCGCTCGTGCGGACAAAAGATATTTTACAGGAGCTGGGTCATACAAAAGAAGAAGGCCAGTTTATCTGCGGTTTTTCCATGGAGACTCAGAACATGCTGGAGAATTCCAGAAAGAAACTTAAGAAAAAGCAGATCGATATGATCGCAGCCAACAATTTGAAAGAGTCCGGAGCGGGATTCGGTACGGATACCAATGTTGTAACTTTGATCACCAAAGACCAGGAAAAACAGCTTCCGATGATGTCCAAAGAAGACGTGGCAGATGCCATTTTAGATTTTATTAAAACTTCATAAAACTTTTTTCAAATACTCTTTTTCCCACTTTCCTATGATATAATAGAAGTACCAAAAGCAGCAGGAAGGTACGGGGGTCATGAAAGTAGTGAACAAAGTAAGAATTATATTTTTGCCAGCGATTATACTGCCGATTTTCTTGATGGTAGTATCAATCGCTGCTTTAAGTGTAGGGTATATCCGGACAACCAACGAAAACATATATTCCAATGGAATCGAAGGATTTGCCAATCCGTTAAAGACGATGAACAATGAGACCAAGTCCTGTTTCAACGACTTGAAGAGGAGTGCCATTGAGAATCCCGCGGCCTTTGAGGATGCAGATTACTTAAAGAGGATCAATCAGAGGTTAAAAGAAAAAGAGTCCTATCTGGTCATCAGAAAGGGAAAGACGATCATATATAGGGGAACAAAAGAAGATCACACCGAGACGGAGAAGAAACTTCCCAGATTCGGGAGTGAAATCAGCAGCCAGGACAGCGGAGTATTTCTCGGGAAACCGGAAAATTTTCTTGTCAAGCAGCAGGACTTTCAGTATACCGACGGAAGCAAAGGCTCTGCGTTTATTCTGACAGATTTGGAGACGGTGCTGCCTCATTATAAGAATATCATAAGCCAGGTCTTCTTTTCGATTGTGGCCATCCTGATCCTCACCAGTTTTCTGCTCTCATGGTTTATGTACTCTGAGTTCATAAGGCCGTTAAAGAAACTCAAAGAAGGTGCAGATCGGATCAAGGAGGGCAACTTAGACGACGATGTGGAGATCAACAGCAAGGATGAGATCGGGGAACTCTGCGCTTCCTTTAATGCCATGCGGGCGGAATTAAAAGAGTCTATTGAGGCAAGAATTATCTATGAAAAGCAGAACCGCGATCTGATCAGCAACATTTCCCATGACTTAAAGACGCCGATCACGGCCATCAAAGGATATGTTGAGGGAATCATGGACGGAGTGGCGGACACGCCGGAGAAGATGGACCGGTACATTAAGACGATCTACAACAAGGCCAACGACATGGATGTGCTGATCAATGAGCTGTCCCTGTATTCCAAGATCGATTCCAACATTATACCTTATAATTTCAGGAAGATCGATATCAACGCCTACTTCAAAGACTGTGTGGATGAGATCGGTTCAGATCTGGAGCAGAAGGGAATGATGTTCTCATACAGCAACTACTGTTCCGCAAATGTAGCGGTCATGGCTGATCCTGAACAGCTGAAGCGGGTGATGAACAACATCATCAACAATGCCTGCAAGTATACTAATAAAGCGAAGGGCAAGGTCAGCATTACGTTAAAAGAGCTGGACCGCAAGATTCAGGTTGCGATCAAAGACAATGGTATCGGTATTTCCAAAGAGGATCTGCCGAATATTTTCCGCAGAACCTACCGCGCGGATATGTCCAGGAATTCTGCCGGGGGCAGCGGACTGGGCCTTTCTATCTGTAAGAAGATCATTGAAGAACATGGGGGAGAGATATGGGCGGAGAGCAGGCTGCGCTCCGGCACCACAATATTTTTTACATTAAATAAAATCGCAGACACCCAGGAGGAAGAGAGTAATGAGTAGAGTTTTAATTGTAGAAGATGAACTGGCCATCGCAGAGCTTGAGAAGGATTATCTGGAGCTGAGTTCTTTTGAAGTAGAGATTGAGACGGATGGAGAGAAAGGTCTGAAACTGGGCCTTACCGAGGATTTTGATATGATCATTCTGGACATTATGCTTCCAGGTGTGGACGGCTTTGAGATCTGTAAGCAGATCCGGGAGAAAAAAGATATTCCGATCCTGATGGTATCTGCCAAGAAGGAGGATATCGATAAGATCCGGGGGCTGGGTCTGGGAGCAGATGACTATATTACAAAACCGTTCAGTCCGAGCGAACTGGTTGCCAGAGTAAAGGCTCATCTTGAGAGATACCGCCGTCTGGTATCCAGCAACACCCAGGAAAATGATGTAGTGGAGATCCGGGGACTCAAGATTGATAAAACCGCAAGAAGAGTCTACCTGAACGGAGAAGAAAAGGCATTTACGACGAAAGAGTTTGACCTTTTAACTTTTCTTGCCAGCCATCCAAACAGGGTATTTACAAAAGAGGAATTATTTAATAAAATTTGGGATATGGAATCTCTCGGAGACATTGCCACGGTCACTGTCCATATTAAAAAGATTCGGGAGAAGATTGAACTTAACACTGCAAAGCCGCAGTATATTGAGACCATATGGGGTGTCGGATACCGATTTAAGATGTAGGAGCGGTCATGAGAAGAAAAAGAGAAGTAAAGATACTTTACAAAGATCAGGATATTGCCGTCTGTGAAAAGCCGGCGGGGATGCCCACAGCCGATGACAAGAGCGGAGATATGGATGTATTTCACAGTCTTATAAATCAGCTTTTTTTTGAGGAGAACCTTGACAGGGAGCCGGAGCTCTATGTGATTCACCGGCTTGACCGCCCCGTGGGAGGCGTCATGGTGTTTGCCAGAACGAAGGAGGCTGCGGCAGAGCTGAGCCGCCAGATCAGGGAACATATATTTGAGAAAGATTATCAGGCCATTGTAAACGGCTGGCTCCCTGAAGAGGATGGGGTTTTTACGGATTATCTCCTGAAAGACAATAAGAAAAACACATCCTGCACCGTGCCGGAAGAAACGAAGGGGGCAAAGAAAGCGGAGCTGTCTTACGAGGTTTTGGATATGGTGGAGACAGGGGAAGGGAAACTTACCTACTGCCTGATTCATCTCATGACCGGGAGACACCATCAGATCCGGGTCCAGTTTGCCGCCAGAGGCTTTGGACTTTACGGTGACACGAAATACAATAAGAAGTTCCAAAAGACGAAGAAACAATATGAAGAGATAGGACTCTATGCTACCAGAATCAGTTTTCGGCATCCGGTGACCGGGGAGGCATGTACCTTTAAGGCGGAGCCGAAAGGGAAGGCGTTTTTTATGCTGGAAGAACTGGACGCCTGGTAGAAACACGAAAAGAGGGAAGGCGAAATGAAATTCAGACCGTGCATTGATATTCATAACGGAAAGATTAAGCAGATTGTGGGAGGCAGCCTGCTGGATAAAGGAGACCAAGCAGATGAAAATTTTGTTTCGGTACATGACGGAGGCTTTTATGGTAAACTATACAGAAAGCACCGTTTATCCGGAGGCCATATCATCATACTGAATCCCAAAAGCTCAGAGTATTATGATGCGGATGTCCGGGAGGCATTGGCGGCACTGCGTGAATTTCCGGGAGGTCTTCAGGTTGGAGGCGGCATCACTGATGAGAATGCATCCTTTTTTATCGAACAGGGGGCATCCCATGTGATCGTCACTTCCTTTGTATTTTTCGCAGGTATGATCCGGCTTGAGAGACTGAAAAAGCTTTCGGATCTTGTGGGGCGGGAGCATCTGGTACTGGATTTCAGCTGCAGGAAGAGGGACGGAGAGTATTATATCGTTACAGACCGTTGGCAGAAATTTACAGACACCATTTTTACAAAAGAGCGATTAGAGGAGATGGAAGAATACTGCTCCGAATTTCTCGTTCATGGGGTCGACGTGGAAGGAAAGGGACAGGGCATCGATGAGGAACTGGTCCGGATTCTTGGAAGCTACATGGGAAACCCTGTAACATACGCGGGAGGTATAAAAGATTTTGCCGACCTTGAACTAATTAAAAGAGAAGGAAGAAACAGAGTGGATGTGACCGTCGGCAGCGCTCTGGATTTATTCGGCGGACCTATGGAATTTGAAAGAGTCCTTGGCTATTGTGATTGATATTGGAGGAATATATATGAAACTATGGTATGAAGCCAGCAATTTTACGATACAGCCCCACTGGGTCATTCCGTTTGCAATTCTGGGAGTGATTGGGCTGATCCTTATTTTTGCTTCTAAGAAATCTTTTTTTAAGCTGCTCGGAGGAGTCTGCCTTGTGATCTGTGCCGTGACGGCTCTCAGATTCTGCTATGGGTATGTGAGGATCATCCACACATATAAACAGGGGAATTACAAAACAGTCGAAGGTTATGTAGAGAATTTTGTTCCGGCGTCCAAGGGCGGGGAGACAAATGAAGATACGGAACAGGAGAGCTTCGACATCAAAGGGGTACATTTTTCCTACGGAGACCGCTTTATTAAGAAGTTTGGGTATCATCTGCCTTCTACTCAGGGAGGATACATTAAGAAAGATGGTCAGTATTTAAGGCTCGGCTACATTGACACCGAAGACCAGGGATATGTTATTGTAAAGATCGAAGAGCGCAGAGCAAAAAAATAAGAGAGTTAAGAAGCTGTGGCATCTGTAAAAGGGTGACACAGCTTTTGTGTAATTATATGGGTTATTTCATGATCAGGAGGTGCTTATGAAAAAAGTAGTAGTCGCAGGATGCCTTTGTCTGGATATCACGCCTGAATTCCACGACAGCCAGGAAAAGAGAAAAACTGCTTCAGAGTGGTTTCTGCCGGGCAAACTTCTGCAGGTGGGCGAAGCGTCGATCCATACCGGGGGAGCCGTTGCAAATACCGGACTTGCGTTCAGACATTTTGGCGCGGATGTGTCGCTGATGGGAAAGGTGGGAAATGACGCTTTTGGGAAACTCGTGCTGGATATTTTAAATCGTCATGGGGGAAGCCGCGGAGCTGCGGTATCGGAAGAGTGTTCGACAGCTTATACCATTGTTCTTGCGCCTCCCGGAGTCGACCGAATCTTTTTTCACAATCCGGGAGCGAATGATACCTTTGGATTGAGAGACATAAATTTTGATGAAATTGCGGGAGCCGATCTCTTTCATCTCGGTTATCCCACGATCATGAGGCGTATGTTTGAACATCCGGAGGAACTTCTGGAAATCTATCGCCGTGTAAAAGAGCTTGGGGTGAAGACTTCTCTGGATCTGACACTGATCGAGGAAGACTGCGATGCGGCACATACTGACTGGAAGAAGCTGTTTCAAAAGCTGCTTCCAAGCGTAGACTTTTTTGTGCCGAGTGCCGAGGAAATTTGTTTTCTGATTGACAAAGAGAGATATCATGAATGGATAGAAAGGGCATCCGGAAGAGATTTGACAGAGGTGCTCGACATAGAGAAAGATATTACGCCGCTGGCAGACAGGCTTCTTCAATGGGGAGCAGGGTCCGTGCTGATAAAATGCGGTGTCAAAGGATTGTACCTAAAGACCGGGGAAAATTTAGAAATGCCGGAAGAATGGCAGGACAAAGAACTGTTTGAGCCAAGCTTTCAGGCAGACAGAGTCCGTTCCGCAACGGGGGCCGGGGATGTGACGATTGCCGCTTTCCTTACAGGCCTTCTGGAGGGAAAAGATCCCGGCCGATGTCTTCAGCTGGGTGCAGCGGCGGGAGCCTCCTGTGTCACAGAGTATGACTCGTTGAGCGGACTGCTGAGCATGGAGGAAATGGAACAAAAAATAGACAGAGGATGGGAAAAGATTTCTATAAAATAACAAAAACGGCCGGTCATATTTGATCGGCCGCTTTTGCGGGTATATGTCATATTTTTAATTCTTATGTTTCGATTCTGCCTATTTCCTGCCTGAAACATTACGGGATGCTTCTATCGTTTTCTTCTTAAACTTCTTGAAGAATCCTTTGGGTTCCTGCGGCGGCGCAACGTTGCGCAGATTGTGGATTTCGGTAATATATATGCCGCTGACTTTGGCTTTGATCTCGGCTTTGACAGGCACTTGATCGTAGATCAGCTCATCACATAACAATGGAGTGATCTTCGGCCCGATTTTTACTTTTACCACAGGTACTTTGGCAATCTTGCCGCGCTTCGGAATCTGGTCGATGACCATCTTCGGAAAACCTGCCTCTGTCATCTTCATCTTCTTTTTATCAATGACCAGCATTGAATACATCTGAGCTGCACTTTCCAACTGTGCCCGCTGGGCTTCCTGCTTCTTCTGAAGTTTGTTTCCTACAAAATACAGAATGGCAAGAACAGCAATAATGACGACAGCAATAATCAATAAAACCATCCATACTTGCATTTCTTTCTTCCTCCTGGCTTTTCACTTCTTAAACTTCATGCCTTCATACGGCACGCCTAAAAAACATTATATCATCTTTTCAGGCCATTGTCTTATGTTTTTTTCTCATTTCGATAATTTCTTCACGAACTGCCGCCCCCAGGTGTTTCTGGGCCTGGCGGTCCAGCTGGTCCGGATAGATCGGCCGGCCGAATGTGATATGGACCTCTGTAGGCTTCACAGTGTATTTTTTGTTGTTCTCCAGAATATCTGCCGTCCCAGAGATGGCCATGGGTATTACCGGTACCTTTGATTTCAAAGCGGGTCTTAAGCTGCCTTCTTTAAATGTGTGTGGATCTTCATCCTGGCTTCTTGTTCCTTCCGGGAAAATGACCATGGAAAATCCGTCCTTCAAATACTGGGTACCTTTGTTGATCGTCTTCATACCTTCTTTAATATTTTTTCTGTCCAGAAACAGACAGTTGATGAACGTCATCCAGTGGCTGAGACAGGGAATCTTACCCATCTCTTTTTTTGCGAAAAATCCGGCGCCGCTGGGAGTTGCCACGTAGCTGCACAGGATATCATAATAACTGCTGTGATTCCCAACGTAGAGAACGGCGGTATCCTCAGGGATATTTTCACGCCCGTCTACGATAACTTTCGTGCCTGCAAACCGAAGACAGATCTTAAATGCATTCATGACCATGGACTGGGCTTTCTTTGCCCTGCGGTGTTCCTGTCCGGTTTTATTCCAATGGTTAAACAGCGGGTACATCGGAAAAGTGAGAGTCAGGAAGAAAAAAAGATATATGATATCAGCAAAAAAACGAATCATAGAGATTCTCCTTTCAATATTCTTTGGTTTTACGCCTTTTGGGACAGCAGCTGATTTTTTAAATCATACAAAGGTTTAGAGAGATCCACATAGACATTCTGAGGATTGACTAAACGCCGTGTCTCATCCCACAGAGTGTTGAGCTCTCCGGTACAGTAATCTCTGATCTCCATAGCTGAAGGATTTTCGTAGACACACTGCCCTTTCAGAAACACGGGAACCAGAAGTTCTCTGAGTGTATAGGTTCCGCCTATAATCGTGGATTTTTTCCAGGTGGCGATCGGGTCAAATATGACCAGGTCTTCTTTGCTGGAATAAACTTCGTCTGTCAGGCAGATCAAATCCGCACGGATCTTGCCTGTAGTCTTGTCATAAATCCGATAAACAGTTTTATTTCCCGGATTTGTAACTTTGGCGGGATTTTCTGAGATCTTGATCTTTGCCGTAAAGTCTTTTTCACCCTGATGCTTTGCAGCTGCAAGCTTATATACACCACCGAAGGCAGGGCAGTCTGAGGAGGTAATAAGCTTGGTGCCGACTCCCCAGGAGGTAATCGGAGCGCCCTGGAGCTTTAAACTCTGAATGAGGTTCTCATCCAGATCGCTGGAGGCGGAGATAATGGCTTCGGGAAATCCTGCATCGTCCAGCATAGCCCTCGCTTTTTTAGAAAGGTAGGCAAGATCTCCGCTGTCTAAGCGGATTCCGATTTTTCTGGGATGCAGTCCCTCATCTCTTAATTCCTTAAAGACCCGGATGGCGTTGGGGACACCGGATTTTAATGTGTCATAAGTGTCTACCAGAAGCATACATGCATCCGGATACAGAGAGGCATAGGTCTTAAATGCTGTATATTCGTCCGGAAAACTCATGATCCAGCTGTGGGCATGGGTGCCCAGCACCGGAAGGTCAAACATTTTCCCGGCAAGTACATTGGAGGTGCCGTCACATCCGCCGATCACAGCAGCTCTGGCACCGTAAGTCCCTGCATCAGCACCCTGGGCACGTCTCAGTCCGAACTCCATAACACCGCTTCCGCCAGCCGCATAGACGACGCGGGAGGCTTTCGTGGCGATCAGGCTCTGATGATTAATAATATTTAATATAGCAGTCTCAATCAGCTGGGCTTCCATCATGGGAGCGATCACCTTCAGGAGCGGCTCCATCGGAAAGACAACAGTGCCTTCCGGAATGGCATAAATATCACCGGTAAAATGGTATCCTGCAAGGTATTCCAGGAAATCTTCATCAAATATGTCAAGGCTTCGCAAGTAGTCAATATCTTCATATGAGAAAGACAGGTTTTTGATATAATCAATGACCAGCTCAAGTCCGCAGGCAATGGCATAGCCGCTGCCGGAAGGATTGTCCCGGTAAAAGACGTCAAAAATCACGGTCTCATCATTGCCGGACTTGTAATATCCCTGCATCATGGTCAGTTCATAAAGGTCCGTCAGCAATGTAAAATTTCGAGTCATCATTCCCCGATATCTCCTTTGTGTAGTTAGATTTTGACTTATCGTCATTTTTATATATTATATCATAAAATGTAAAGTAAAAATCATGAGTTTTTACTGCAGTTTCCGTCGCGGGATGAATTTTAGAGTTCCGTTTCCAGTATATTCAGGAGCTGCTCTCCGACGGATTCTTCATTCGGTCCCTCAACCGTGACGGATATCTTATCCCCGCATCCGGCCCCAAGGGCCATGAGATCAATGGGATTTTCGGCAGCAGCCTCAATACCTCTGCAGGAAAGGACGATGGAGCAGCCGGAGTTTCTGGCTAAAGCAATGATAGACACGCAGGGACGGGCATGGAGTCCGTTCGGCGCCTCAATTTTATAAGAAAGTGTTTTCATGAGATAAAACCTCCAAATGTTACCTGATTTATTTTGGTATTTTGATATAATCTTATTACTATCTATGGTAACATATTGTGAAAGAGAAAATCCATAAATTTGTTTGGAGAAAAAGTTTTTTATGTCATTTCTTAAGATTTCATCATCCGGAGGAAGACGGAGGGAGGGCCATGGAGAGAGGGAAGAAGACAAACAAAGACAGGCTCTTTGAGCAGGTTGAAAAGAGGGCAAGAGGCGAGGCGCAGGGAGTTGATGCTTCTCATCTCGCCCAAAGTCTTGGAATACCGAGAAATCTTGCAAGCAGTCTGCTCAATGAACTGGCCGCAGAGGGAAAGATCCGGAAGAAAAAGACGAGGCCGGTGTTGTTTTATTGTGACTGCAGGGAGGAAGATCAGGAGGAGGAAGATCCATTCCGTGAGTTTATAGGATTTGATAAGAGTCTGAGGGAACAGATGGAGAAGTGCCGCCTGGCCGCCAATTACCCCAACAGGGGGATGCCGGTCATGATCCTCGGACCCAGCGGTGTCGGAAAGAGTCTGATGGCAGAATACATATTCCGCTATGCAAAATTTAAGAAACTGATCCCGGAAGATGCACTGTTTGTTGTTTTAAACTGTGCAGATTATGCTAATAACCAGGAACTTTTATCTTCCATACTTTTTGGATACAAAAAAGGGGCCTTTACCGGAGCAGCCGAGACGACAGAAGGTCTTTTCCAAAAAGCAGACAAAGGATATTTATTTTTGGATGAGTTTCACAGGCTCCCGCCGGAAGGACAGGAAAAGCTGTTCCGGTATATCGACAAGGGAGTGGTGGCAAAAATCGGTGACAGCAGCAGTGAATCCAGGGTCGATGTCCGCCTTATCTTTGCGACGACAGAGGATATCAGTTCGATGCTGGATACTTTTATCCGGAGAGTTCCGGTCATGATTGAGATTCCCCCGTTTGCGGAGAGAACGATCGAGGAGCGGTTTCAGATTATCTGCAGGCTGTTTTTCCAGGAAGCACAGACGATGGGCTGCGGCTTTCTGGTCAGCAGCAATGTGGTGAATCAGCTTTTAATGCTGGATTTAAAAGGAAACATCGGAAGCATTAAAAATGCGGTCAAGTTAAGCTGTGCCAGTGCATTCTGCCGGGAAAAGGCAGAACCGGTCAGGGTCAAAATCCGAGATTTAAGTGACCACTACCGGTTTGAGCGCGGAAAAACCCAGATACAGTATATTACGGAAGCGGTTTTGATAGATAAAGAATGGAGTCCGAAAAAGGGTTCCGGACCGAAGGGGGGGAAAGATCCGGAACAATCTGGACTGGACGGAACTTTGCCGTCTTCTCGGGCGTTATCAAAATCACGGGATGACTCAGGAACGTTTCCGGTCCAAGATTTACAGGATGCTGGAAAAGTTTACGGGAAGTGTCATGGAATTAACCAGTGATGAAATGTCGGAGGCAATCTATCAGGGTGCGATCAAAAAGATCCTTGGTTACCTTCAGGAAAATTATGGACTCCAGTATAACGGCACAATGCTGACAGTATTAAGCAGGATACTGCTGCTGTTCAGCAGAGACGACGGATTTTCGGAAGAAGATGTCGAGGAACTGAGAAAGATCGAGGAGCTGATCAGAAGCCAGCTGTACAGATGCTATAAGATGAGTGCAATTTTTTATGAAATGGCCAGACAGACCATTGACTATGAGGCCTGTCCGCAGATGATCCGGGTATTTACGGCGCTTTATTTTTACTGCAGGATGGATGTACAGAATGATTTGAGCAATGCGGTGATTGTTGCTCACGGTCACGCTACGGCTTCCAGCATAGCGAGTATGGCGAACCGGATGTTTGGACAGTACATTTTTGAGGCATTCGATATGCCGTTTGATATTTCTAAAAAAGAGGTCGTAAAGAAGATCAGAAATTATTTGAAAAGAGTCGATACGTCCAGAGGACTTCTGCTGTTTGTAGATACAGGATCACTCCTGGACATCGCGGAAGATATCCAAAACGACGTGGAGGGAGATTTGGGAATCATCAATAATATTACGACACAGATGGCAGTGGAGGCAGGAGAACGCATTCTCAAAAGAGAGGGAATTCAGTTTGTTGTGGAGCAGGTGGTGAAACATAATGTCACGAATTTTACTTATATCAAACAGCGCAGGAAGGCAGATGCCGTTGTGGTCTGCTGTATTACCGGCATCGGAACGGCACTGAAAATACGGGATATGTTAAGGGAAGGTTTCCGCGAGACAGAGGTTGAGATCGAAGCATGCGAATATCAGGAACTGGCGTCTGAAAAACTGCAGTGTGAAGTGTTTCACAAATATAATGTACTGTTTATTATTTCTACGATTGAACTGAATCTTTCGGAAAAGCCGGTGCTGCTCTTAAACGACCTTGTAACGGAGAAGGGGAAGGCTCTGATAGAAGACGGCTTAAGAGGCAAGTATACAGAGAGGGTGATCCGACAGGTGATGACAAATATCATTAAGGGTTTCAGTATGAGAAATATTATAGGACAGCTGACGATACTGAATCCCGATAAGATCATCGTGGATGTGGAAGAAGCCGTAGAGAAGATAGAGGATTTCAGCCGATCGGCATTTTCGGTGGATTTGAAAAAAATGCTGTATATCCATATCAGTATTATGGTGGAACGCCTGATTCTGGAAAAAGGGCGGCTGCCTTTAGAAGATGGATCACAATTTGCCAAGTGTCATTCTGAGTTTATTTTAAACTCAAAAAACAGCTTTTCTGTCATAGAATCTAAATATAATGTGTCAGTAAATCAAAAAGAGCTGAAATTAATTTATGAATTAATCACCGGGAAAAGCGGAGGTCCTGCATGAAAATGCAGGGTTTTCTTTTTTCTCTGAAGTTTTTGCATTAAAAGTTGGCACAAAAATTGCTGTATAGCTTTATATAAACAATTTACAGCTGCATGCAAAAGGAGGGCCGAGATGATTGAAATGGTGATAGCAGCGCACGGAGGGTTTGGAAAAGAGCTGCTGAATAGTGTATCACTGGTCGTGGGACCGGTGGACAAATGTGCCGCATGGTCCCTGAATCCCGGGGATAATATTGAGAGAACAGGACTTCAGCTGAAAGAACTGCTGGATGAGATGGACGATGAGGAAGGAGGGATTGTCTTTACGGATATCTGGGGAGGGACTCCGGCCAATCTGTCACTTAAATACTCCAGAAATAAAAACATTAAAGTAATTTCCGGAGCGAGCCTGCCGATGATACTTGAGTTTATAAATGTGAGAGAGGAGCTGGGTCTTTCAGAAACTGCAGAGCGCTGTGTTGAAGCTGCGAGAAAAGGGTCGGTTATCATCAGTGATCTTTTTAATGAAAGGAGGAAGGAAAATGGCTGAGATTCAAATTGCAAGGATCGACTACAGGCTGATTCACGGACAGGTAGTGACAAAATGGATGAAGGCTTATCCCGCAAAGCGCATTGTCATTGTGGATACAGAGCTGGCGCAGGATGATTTTATGGCTGATATCTATGCGATGGCCGCGCCGGCAGGAACGAAAGTGGATGTGGTGGAGACAGACCAGGCAAAAAGTTTTTTGGAAGGAACGAAAGGGAGTGTGTTTTTACTGTTTAAGAATGTGGAATCCTGTTATGAAGCATTTTCTGACGGTGTGATATTTCCAAAGCTGGTCGTGGGAGGAATACCTACGGATGCGGGGAAAGCCCTTGTTTACAGCAGCATTTATATGAGTGCGTCTGAGTATGAGAAGCTGGAAAAGATCAGCGATACAGGGATACAGGTAATTCTTCAGTCCACACCGGACGACTCTTATGCAGAACTTTCAAAAATTAAAGAAAAACTATAAGGAGGATTTGTTATGGATGTACAGACGTTAATCATGGCCATCGCCATGGGTGTGCTCTATTGGATAGCCAACGGATATCTGGGATATACATTGTGGATATCAGTGGGAACGCCGTTTACCATGGGATTGGTCGCAGGGCTGATCTACGGAGATATTGCAACAGGTATTATTTTGGCCGGCAGTATTAAATTGATCTACCTGGGAGTCTTCGCACCGGGAGGACAGCTGCCGGCGGATGAAGGAATAGCCGCAGCATGTGTCATCCCCATTGCCCTAAAGACCGGGATGGCGCCGGAGGTAGCGATTTCTCTGGCCGTGCCGGTTGGGCTTCTGGGAGCATTCCTTTATAACTTTAAAAAGATTGCAAACTGCATGTTTGTTGTAAAGGCCGATAAGTATGCAGAGGAAGGCAACATGAAGGGGGTATGGCGGTGTGCAAGTATCTGGCCGTTCCTTCTCAGTGCACTGCTCTTTTTCCTGCCGGTATTTCTGGTAAATATTTTTGGAGCCGACGTAGTAAAACCTGTTTTGAATGCAATTCCTGAATGGCTGATGCACGGGCTGGAAGTTGCCGGAGGAGTGCTGCCTGCCGTGGGATTTGCAATGATCATTTACATGATAGGAAAAGCAAAATATATTCCGCTGTTTCTCATTGGATTTTACCTGGTGAAAATATCAAATATCAATACACTGGTTGCGGGCGTGTTTGCAGTCTGCATCGCAGTCACAGCCATTGTACTGAAGAGGGAAGTAAAGGAGGAACTGGCTGATGAGTGAAGATATGAAGGTAAAAGAAGCAGTTGAATCAGAAAGCAGAGAAGGCTCAGTCCTCACCAAAAAGGATATTGACAAAGCCTACTTCCGCTGGTGGATGACGGCGGAAATAAGCGCCAACTATGAGAGGATGCAGGGCCTTGCATATGGGGCGAGCATGATCCCGATCCTGGAAAAGTTATATCCGGAGAAAGAGGATCTTTCCGAAGCGCTAAAGCGGCATCTTGCGTTTTTTAATTCAGAGGCGACATGGGGCAGTATGATTTTCGGAAGCGCCATTGCGATGGAAGAAGAGAGGGCAAAACATAAGAAAATGCCCGGAGAAATGATCACCAGTTACAAGACCGGTCTCATGGGACCGGTTGCGGGAATCGGCGATACGGTGGATCTGGCGACGATCTTTACTCTTGTAAGCGCATTCTGCTGCAGCTTTGCGATGAAAGGAAGTCTGGCGGCTCCGATCATCATGTTCCTGTTGGGGGCGGCTATGTATGTAGAAGGGCTGATCTTCCACAGAGTCGGATACAAAATGGGACGTTCTTCTGTGAAGAATATCATGTCCTCCGGTAAATTAAAGGATATGATAAACGGTGCAAATATGATCGGTATGTTTATGATGGGTGCGTTATCCGCAGGTTTGGTCAGCCTGTCCACAGTAGTCAAAACAAAATCTTTTAACCTGCAGGAGACACTGGACTCCATCGCACCCGGAATATTGCCTCTGCTGGTGATTTTTCTGGCATATTTCGGACTGAAGGGAAGGAAGATGTCTGCACCGAAAATTGTTATCCTGATTATTCTTGTGTGTGTAGTGGGATCTTTGCTGAAAGTATTATAAATATAATGAAAATAAAGAAGGTGGTATTATCAGTCTGATCAGCTGTAATTTTTACTCCAGGTCATTGGGGCGCAGCACCCGATTCTATGCGGCTCTGCCAAAGGAAACGGTGGGAGGAAAGCTTCAGGTGCTTTACCTTCTGCACGGGGGAGGGGACAACGAGACAAAGTGGCACCGCAGAGTGCCTGTGGAACGGATTTTCTCCGGGCTGAAAGTTTTAGTCGTCATGCCGGACGGAGGCCTCAGCTATTACACCGATACAGTTTGCGGAGAAAACTACTGGACCTATCTGAGCGAGGAACTGCCGGAGGTCATAAGAAGTTATTTTCCGGTATCTGAAAAAAGGGAAGATACATTTACGGCTGGACTTTCCATGGGAGGATACGGAGCCATGAAACTTGCGCTGCTTAAACCGGAACGGTTTGCCAAAGCGGCAACATTTTCAGGGAGCCTTGACATGGTGAGAGAGATTGGGGTTGTCATGTCCGATACGAAGGAACGGGAAGAATTTCTTGGGGATTACGAAATGGATGAGACATTTTATACATCCATTTTCGGAGATTTAGACAAAATAAAGGGCAGTCCGGCAGACATTTATCATCTGCTGGAAATGCACCGGGGGAAAACAGAGCATCTGCCTGACATCTATCAATGCTGCGGTACGGAAGACTTTTTATACAGGTTTAATCTGCTCTTTAAGAATAAACTGAACCATATGGGGGCAGGGCTTACGTTCGAAGAATGGCCGGGAGGACATGACTGGGTATTTTGGGAAGAAGCCCTCCGCCGCTCAGTCAGATGGTTTTCATTTAAAAGAGAGTATATCT
The DNA here is from genome assembly GCF_000432215.1 of Anaerostipes sp. CAG:276. Taxonomy (NCBI): domain Bacteria; kingdom Bacillati; phylum Bacillota; class Clostridia; order Lachnospirales; family Lachnospiraceae; genus Anaerostipes; species Anaerostipes sp. CAG:276. The sequence continues at coordinate 59,739 of NZ_FR889179.1, read as the reverse complement.
CAGACGGGGAGGTGTAGCTTTGGCGTACATACTCTGTGATTTTTATTCCAGGTCATTGGGAAAAGATACGGTTATTCATATGATTTTTCCGGAATATGGACAGATCGGTAAAAAGAAGATTAAGATCTGTACTCTGCTGCACGGCCAGAGTCAGGATGCTTCTTTCTGGATCCGCAGAACAAATATAGAGCAGATTGCCGGGGAAGAGAACATGGCTGTTATCATGCCGGAGGCAGCGAGAAGCTTTTTCGTGCAAATGCCCAATGAAAGAAATTTTCAAAAATTTCTGCGGGAAGAGCTGCCGGAATTTTTGGACCATACGTTTCCTTTTTTATCAAAGAATCCGGAAGATCACATGATCGCATCCAGCGAAAAATCTTGTGCAGGGAGAATGAAAGATATTGTGTCAGAGGGCTGTTCTTATTACGGACGGTGGAGCTGTCTTCCGCGTGATTTTACAGATGCGGACCTGCGGTTTCTGATGTCGGGAACAGAAATTCATGAAGATGGTTGACATTTAAAAATGCCTATACTAAAATAAACACAAATAAACATTTTCAAAGAGTGTTGACAGAGACAGTACTTATGCTGTAAAAGCAGAGAGCGAGTCAGGGGCGGTGGGAGCCTGATGCAAGTAGCACATAAGGAATATCACTCTTGAGCTGCAAGCTGAACAAAGTAAGCTGTGCCGGCATCCTCCGTTATCAGGATAACATATGTCAGTATGTGAAATAGGTGGTATAGAAGCAGCAAGTGTTGTCCTATTTTAGGACAGCACTTTTTTATTTTACAGGGAAGGTCGCAGAACTTCCCTATGAAATAAAAACGCCGTCTAAGAAAATCAAAATTAATAAAAAAGGAGAAATAGACGATGTACAAGAAAGTATCTTCCGACCTGAATTTTGTTGACCGCGAGAAGCAGACCGTTGAGTTCTGGAAAGAACACAAGATTTTTGAAAAGAGTATCGAAGAGAGAAAAGGGGATGACACCTATACTTTTTATGACGGGCCTCCGACAGCAAACGGAAAACCCCATATCGGCCATGTTCTGACACGTGTCATCAAGGATATGATCCCGCGCTATCAGACGATGAAAGGTCACAAGATCATCCGTAAGGCAGGGTGGGACACCCATGGTCTTCCGGTAGAACTGGAAGTGGAAAAGAAGCTTGGATTGGACGGAAAAGAACAGATCGAAGAATACGGACTGGCTCCTTTCATTAAAGAATGTAAAGAAAGTGTCTGGAAGTATAAAGGCATGTGGGAAGATTTCTCAGGTGTGGTAGGCTTTTGGGCAGATATGGATGATCCCTATGTAACTTATCACAACGACTATATCGAATCCGTCTGGTGGGCATTAAAACAGATCTGGGATAAAGGTCTCCTTTATAAGGGATATAAGATTGTACCTTACTGTCCTCGCTGCGGAACCCCGCTTTCTTCCCATGAGGTAGCCCAGGGATATAAAGATGTAAAAGAAAAATCAGCCATTGCAAGATTTAAAGTGAAGGATGAGGACGCATATATTCTGGCTTGGACCACAACCCCATGGACCCTTCCTTCTAATGTGGCACTCTGTGTGAATCCGAATGAGACTTATGTCAAAGTGGAAAATGACGGATATACTTATTATCTGGCAGAAGCGCTCTGTGACAGTGTACTCGAAGGTGAATACAAGGTGCTTGAGACATACAAAGGAACAGACCTGGAATATAAGGAGTACGAGCCGCTGTTCCCGTTTGTGACACCGAAAGAGAAGGCATATTACGTAACCTGCGATACCTATGTCACGCTGACAGACGGTACAGGAGTGGTCCACATCGCCCCTGCATTTGGTGAGGACGATGCTCAGGTCGGCAGAAAATACGGACTGCCGTTCGTACAGCTTGTGGATGAAAAAGGTGAGATGACAAAAGAGACACCTTGGGCAGGAACGTTCTGTAAAGATGCGGATAAACTGATCCTGAAAGATCTGGTAGAAAGAGGTCTCTTATTTGCGGCACTTGACTTTGAGCACAGTTATCCTCACTGCTGGAGATGTGATACTCCGCTGATCTACTATGCGAGAGAATCCTGGTTTATTAAGATGACGGATGTAAAAGACCAGCTGATCAAGAACAACAATACCGTCAACTGGGTTCCGGAAAACATCGGAAAAGGACGTTTCGGGGACTGGCTGGAAAATGTCCAGGATTGGGGCATTTCCAGAAACCGTTACTGGGGAACTCCGCTGAATGTCTGGGAATGTGAATGCGGACATCAGCACGCCATCGGTTCTATTGAAGAGTTAAAGAGCATGTCTGACAACTGCCCGGAGGACATCGAACTGCACCGCCCATATATTGACGATGTGACTGTAAAGTGTCCGGAGTGCGGAAAAGAGATGCGCCGGGTGGAAGAGGTCATCGATTGTTGGTTTGACTCAGGTTCCATGCCGTTTGCCCAGTGGCATTATCCGTTTGAAAATAAAGAAATCTTCGAGGAGAATTTCCCTGCTGACTTTATATCCGAAGCAGTGGACCAGACAAGAGGATGGTTCTATTCTCTCCTGGCAATCTCTACGCTGCTGTTTGACAAGGCTCCATATAAAAATGTCATTGTATTAGGTCATGTCCAGGATGAAAACGGACAAAAGATGTCCAAGTCCAAAGGAAATGCAGTCGATCCTATGGAGGCACTGGCAGAGCACGGGGCAGATGCCATCCGCTGGTACTTCTATACAAACAGTGCCCCATGGCTTCCGAACCGGTTCCATGGAAAAGCCGTGACTGAAGGCCAGAGAAAGTTCATGGGAACACTGTGGAATACTTATGCATTCTATGTGTTATATGCAGAGATCGATCAGTTTGATCCAACGAAATACAGTCTGGATCATGACAAGCTGCCGGTCATGGACCGCTGGCTTTTATCCAAGCTGAATTCTCTCGTGAGAACTGTGGATGAGAATCTGGGCGCTTACAGGATTCCGGAAGCCGCAAGGGCTCTACAGGAATTTGTCGATGAGATGAGCAACTGGTATGTAAGACGATGCCGTGAGAGGTTCTGGGCAAAGGGAATGGAGCAGGATAAAATCAATGCATATATGACTCTTTACACTGCGTTGACAACTGTCTGTAAGGCAGCGGCTCCGATGATTCCGTTTATGACGGAAGAGATTTATCAGAATCTTGTAAAAAGTGTGGATCAGGAGGCTCCTGAGAGCATCCATCTGTGTGACTTCCCGGCTGTGGATGAGAGTCTCTGCGACAAAGAGCTGGAAGAAAATATGGACGCCGTATTAAAGATTGTCGTTCTCGGACGTGCGTGCAGAAACAGTGCCAGCATCAAGAACCGCCAGCCGATCGGACAGATGTATGTAAAAGCGCCATCAGAGCTGCCGGAATTCTATCAGGATATTATCCGTGAAGAATTAAATGTGAAAGCCATTGAGTTTACAGACGATGTTTCAAATTTCACCACATACAATTTCAAACCGCAGTTAAAGACAGTGGGACCGAAATACGGAAAACTATTAAACGGCATCCGCAAACATTTGACAGAGCTGGACGGAAACAAGGCCAAAGCAGAGCTGGATTCTAAGGGAATGCTTGAGTTCACTGTGGATGGCATGCCGGTGGAACTTTCCGAAGAGGATCTCCTGATCGAAATGGTGAAGCAGGAAGGCTTTGTGACAGAGGCGGACAGTGACTTTACGGTTGTGCTGGATACGAATCTGACAGAAGAGCTTCTCGAAGAAGGCTTTATCCGGGAAATCATCAGCAAGGTTCAGTCTATGAGAAAAGAGGCGGGATTTGAAGTGATGGATCAGATCACGATTTCTTATGAAGCAAATGAAAAAGTTAAAGAGCTGATCTCAAAAAATGAAAGTACTGTCATGAATGATGTGCTGGCTACGGGAATTGTGGCAGGAGAGGCAGCAGGCTTCACGAAAGAGTGGAATATCAATGGAGAAAAAGTAACTCTTGGAGTGAAAAAGAACGAAGAATAATTATTAAATAAAGATGAAAAAGAGATGGGCGGGATATCATCAGCAGATAGGTATTCCGCCCGCCTTTTGCAGATAAAAAGGAACAATATGTAAACGATAAAGTATTGTATCACTTTAACTTTTTTAGCATAGATAAAACGTCTGGCTGGGTAGGGGTAAATTTAACACCTCGTTTGAGCATACCTAGAACTTTTTTTGCTTTCGTTTGGACGATCTGAGCGGTATGTTCGCTGGTTAACTTTAAATGATTCCCGGAAATGGTATAGGGACGCTTGATATATTTTTCTGTTACTGGAAACATATCCTGTATTAAGAAAACACTTTCGATGCCGGTATCCAATTTTGCGATATGCAGGATATCACAAGGCCGGCCATCAGAAATGCGCTGATCTATGAGTTTTTGATATTTCTTTATCTTACTGTTCATAGGAATCATCTAGTAAATTTCATGTGAAGTATCCTGAAAGCAGTAATAATGCGGTCTGGATTCAAGTTTATTGCCTTTCAAATATGGATCGTTCATATCGTGGAAAAATTCATCTTTTATAATATAGAATCCTGAGGTTGTCATATAAATATCCTTTTTTAGTATAATTATGTAAACATAGATTATAAAAACTTCCCACAATTTGTGGGAAGTTTACAACCCAACTATTTATATACCGCATATTGGTCAGCGGTAAACTTTATATATTTATCATAACATATGTTTTTTAAAAGTCAATATATATTTCTATATTTATACAATTATAATAGAAAATGTCATGTTTTGGACTTTGGAATAAATTCAATCTTTAAAGACATTCCCATACCGTCTGCTAGTCTTTTTAACAGATTTAACGTGGGATTTCTAGTTCCGTTTTCTAGTTTGCTTATATCTGCCTGATCAATTCCTGTTCTGTCTGAGAGCTGCTTTTGAGTAAGATTCTGGGAAATTCGGGCATCTACCATAGCTCTGATCACATCCATTTCAGGCTGGAGTTTTTCGTATTCCCTTTTAAATTCGGGATCTTTCAGCTGCTCATTTATAACTTTGTTTAAAGTTTTCATTTTTTCACTTCCTTTTTAAATAATCCATTTTCCGCTTTTTGCTAATGAAATTTCTTTGACTGGAGTTTTCCGTGTTTTTTTAATGAATCCATTTATTAAAATTATTATTCTCCCATAATAGAAAAAATATAAAACTCTGGAAATATCAGTTCCGACCTTAATACGAATTTCAAAAATTCCATCACCAAGATATTTAGTGTAAGCTTCTCTCAGTTGGTTGCCTTTTTTTTGAAGTATCTTTAAAATACCAAGTAATTTAGCTTTCATTTTAGTATCTAAACTTAAAATAAAGTGTTCAACAGGAAGATTGCCATTTATATCTTTGTAAAATTCAATTGTAAATTGATCCAAAGTAAAATTCTCCTTTGTTAAAATAATTATATGGCGTATATCCCATATTGTCAATGATTATAAGTAAAAATAACAAACATGTATTATGAAAAATGTAAATTAATGTATATTATATAGGATTAAAGTTTTTTAATCAAGAAAATATAAAGGAATACATTCTGCCTGTCCTGAATAAAATAATAAGACGGACAGGAAGGGGGATTTTAATGAGAAATAAATTGTCCTACCTTTTCTTTTTGCTGTTTCTGTTCTGCAGTGTTCCATATCTGCTGACAGTGGTGCTTTCAGGAAAAGAAGAAGCAAAACCTGTGGATTTTCAGACCCACACCAGCGGTTACACTGTGACAGTGAGCGGAAAACCGATGGATTTAGAAGCCTATTTGCTGGGTGTACTGCCGACACAGATTTCTATGGATGATGAAAAAGAGGCGTTAAAAGCCCAGGCGGTCATTTTGAGGACAGATATTCTGCGAAGAATCGGTGACAAAAAGAACATAAGCCAGGATTCTCTTCCATACAAATATGAGTCGGATGACAACTTGCAGGAAAAGTTAGGGGAACGAAAATATAAAATAACCGATCAGTCAAGAAAACAGGCAGTCGGGGAGACGACAGGAGAGGTCATTACATATGAGGGAAAATATATACAGCCGTATTTCCATGGCATCAGTGTCGGTACTACTTTGAGTGCCAAAGAATGGTTCGGAAAAGAGATTCCTTATCTTCAGGAAAAAGACAGCCTGAAAGATGTGGAATCACCGGAATATATGACTGGGATTCCAGTGACATATGGGCAGGTGGTGACTCAGCTGAAAAAGGAGAATAAGATCAGTCTGTCAGTGGAGGAAGCCAGGAAATCCATTCGGATCAAAGAAAAGACAGGAAACGGTTATGTCAAAAAAGTACAGGTCGGAAAATATGTTATGACCGGAGAGGCTTGGGCAAAATGCTTTCAGCTGAACTCTACGAACTTTTATCTGGAGCCGTATGACGGCAAGCTGAGGATGGTAGCGCTGGGAAAAGGCCTTGGGCTCGGACTGTCCCAATATGGAGCCAATGAGCTGGCCAAGGACGGAAAAAGTTATAAAAATATTTTAAAATATTATTATACAGGAATTCAAATTACAAAAATGTCTGATCAGTGAATAAAGCCTCAGAATTCGGTAAAACTATCACTGAGGTGATGAAAATGAAAGGACATAACCGGGACGTCTCTTCCCCATTAAAGAAATACTATGCGGTGATGCTGGTAGGACTGGCCCTTTTTATCGGGATCATGACATATTACAGCATAGAATTTAAAAATAAAAGAGACTTAGCAAAACAGCAGGTAGATTTAAACAAGGATTCCGTCGGTGTCAATAACGGGGCTACCGAGGGAACAACAGAAGCAACGACCACAGAAGCGACGGAGGCAGAGACTGAAAAGACCACAGAGACTATGAACCAGAATACGGTATCATATGATGGAAAAACAAAGCTTGCCTGGCCGCTGACAGGAAACGTTCTGATGCCTTACAGCGTTGACTCCACTATTTATTTTGAATCCCTGGACCAGTACCGGGTAAATAAGGGAATCATGATCGAGGCAAAAGAGGGAATGGCAGTAAAAGCTCCGAAAAACGCAAAAGTAGAAGAAATCCGCAAGACCGAAGAATATGGACAGACTGTACTCCTGGATTTAGGGAACGGTTACACCGCACTCTACGGACAGCTGAAAAATCTCGCTGTGAAAGAAGGAGATACAGTGACAAAGAACCAGATTCTTGGTAAGGTTGCGGCCCCTACTGACTGCTTTACACTGGAGGGTGCAAATGTATACCTGCAGATGGAAAAGGACAAGAAGACAATTAATCCAACCAGTTATTTAGAATAGTGGAACAAAGATCTGAAAATATCGTATACTATATAAGAAGCAAAAATAACAGTCAATGTACTTTTTACTTTACTTTGCTTTTAAGGGTATCTTACTTTTCACATCTTTGGCTGCTGTAGAAGAAAGGCTGCCGCTTCGGCAGCTTTTTCTTCGAATAAACGAAGGAGAAATTGAGATGAAGAACTATACATATGTTTTAAAGTGCAGCGACAAGAGTCTCTACACAGGATGGACCAATGACATTGAAAAACGGCTGAAGTCCCACAACGAGGGCAAAGGCGCCAAGTACACAAGAGGCCGGACACCGGTTGAGCTTGTGTACTTGGAGGAGTTTGATACAAAAGAGGCGGCGATGAAAAGAGAAGCCGCCATAAAAAAGATGAGCCGGGCAGAGAAATTAAGGCTGCCCGGCATAAAAGTGTGAGTTTTTTAGCACTATCGTTGTTTCTGTGAAGAAGATTACTGGGTATAGTAAGTAAAATTCAGATTTTACGGCTCTATTGCAAGCCAGTTAAAGTCTGTTGACGCGGCTGTATTATATACTCCGATTTCAAATCCGGTATCAGTCTTATTTCGGATGGAACATGAACACGGAGCAATATTTGTACGCACATGAGAAGCGACAACCATCGGGACACTCTTGTGCGGATACCTGTAACTCACTGCAACAAATGACCATTTACCACTGCCCTGTCCAGCTACGGTTACAGTGCCGCATTCAAATCTATTTGTTAAAGCCGAATTTAAATCATCAACCCTATGATTCACTTTGCTGATTGATTCTGTATGTTCTTGATAAGCTTCAATATTTACCAGTCCCTTGGAGTTCAGTAATACTTCAAAAGGTGCTGTGTTGGAAGTGTTAAAATAAAAATCCCATGTAACAGAATAACCCGAACTTTCCGTCTCGGAAGGAATATGTTTCGCCTGAGATGCCTGTGAAATACAAAATAATATTTCACCTTCATCCGGATCTTCTGCAAAAAATCCAACTTGCCATAAGTCATAACTTTCTTCTAAACCTGTGTTTTCAAGCAGAACTGGAAGAATTGTTTTTTTACCTTCTGCTCTTGAGGGCTGAAGTGTTATATCATATCCCCCTTCTGTGACGTCTGTCTGCTGCCGAAGATCCACAATCGGGACCTTTTTGGCACCTGTCGTAACTCTTGTGATTTTTAATGTCTGTCCCTGAAGCAGCTTAGCCTGTAATACTCTTCCTTTGTCTGTTAATACTGTGTTTTCCCAAATATCCATAACATTACCTCCTGGTTTGTTATCCCTTAAAAAAGCCAATGATAATATGTGGCAAATAACAGCTACTCTAAAAACACCAGATCATGATCTCTATAAATACTATAACATGATGACCATGGGCAATGTGGGCGGGTTCTGTATGGGGCACTATAAAGAGAATAATGTAAGTTATAGTTTCACATAAATAAATCTTATTAAGGCAATTGCAGAAACAGTGCCAGTTCCATGATTCCAAAAATATACTTTTGAATTATCACAGTAATGACAAGTAACTCTTGGGGAGTTTGTTATTGCACATTGTGTGAATAAAAGTTTATATCCAGATAAAGTTGGAGGGGATAAATTATAGTTTACTGATGAAGAGGCTCCAACACTATAAGACATCCACTGTTCTCTTATTGTAACATAATTTGTTAGCTTATTTGTAGTCTCGACTATTTTATTGTTTGCAGAACTTAATTTATCGTTGAGATCATATATTCTGCTATTCACCTCATTAATCGCTTCTGTATGTTCCTGATAAGCCTCAATATTCACCAGACCGCTGGAATTCAATACAACCTCAAATGATACCGTATTGGAAGGATTAAAATAAAAATCCCACGTAACAGAATACCCCGGGCTTTCTGCCTCAGAAGGTATATGTTTCGCCTGTGATGCCTGTGAAATGCAAAATAATATCTCACCTTCATCTGGGTCTTCCGCGAAAAATCCAACCTGCCATAAGTCATAGCTTTCTTTTAAACCTGTGTTTTCGAGCAGAACCGGAAGAATTGTTTTTTCGCCTTCTGTCCTTGAGGGCTGAAGTGTAATGTCATATCCTCCTTCCGTGACATCCGTCTGCTGCCGAAGATCTACAATCGGCACCTTTTTGGAACCCGTCGTAACTCTGGTGATTTTTAGAGTCTGACCCTGAAGCAGTTTCGCCTGCAGTGCTTTTCCCTGGTCGGTCAACACTGTGTTTTCCCAAATATTCATTTTCTTCTCCTTTGTAAAAAATTGATTTGTTAACTGCAGATATGAATATAGCATGATGACCGCGGGCAATGTGGGCAAGTTGAATTTGGGGAGATATCAAAAGAAACACAAAAATCTCTGTGTTTCTTTTGATATCTCCCCAATATGCTGTCTTTAAATATAATGTTAAATAAAAAACATCATGATCAAATGGCAGGCGCTTCCTCCCATGACGAACAGATGGAATATTTCATGAAGTCCGAAATTCTTCCAGTGGTTTTCAAACCAGGAAAGCTTTAGGGCGTAGATGATGCCGCCTACGGTATAGATGATACCGCCGGCCAAAAGCAGCCCGAAGCATACGGCAGACAATTTCTTAAATAACGGGGCAATGGCGATAACGCAAAACCAGCCCATGGCGATGTACATGACAGATGACACCCATTTAGGGCAAGTCACCCAGAACATTTTAAAAACAATACCTAAAATAGCAATGATCCAAATGGCAGTCAGCAGCCCGTAGCCCACTTTGCCGCCCAGTACAATGGTACAGATCGGTGTATAGGAACCTGCTATCAGGATAAAGATCATGGCATGATCGAGTTTTTTCAAAACCTTCATCACATGTTCAGAAGAATAAACGGAGTGGTAGGTTGTGCTGGCTCCGTACAGGCCGATCATACTCAGTACAAAGATTGTCAGTGAGGCGATACGAATATAATCGTGAGTCTGAACACTGCTGACAATCAAGGGTATACCGGCCACAACGGACAGAACCATGCCAATAAAATGAGTGATTGCACTTCCGGGATCTTTCAGTCTAAAATTCATAGTGTATATACCTCCGATAAAAACTTGAGTCATTCATATATTATATGTAGTAATGAAAACTATATTCAGTGTATTTATATACTACTACTACAACGAAGCCATTTCAAGGACTTTTCTTATATTTATAAAAAGTTAAGATATTATTTGACATATGTCAGAAATATGGTATGATAATAAATGACATATGTCAGTAATTTACCAAAGGAGAAAACGGATGCCGAGACCCAGAAAATGCAGAAGAGTCTGTGCCATGCCTGAGAATCAGGGCTTTGAGCCGCTGGGAAAACAGGGAAAATGCTGCGGTAACAAAATTGTTAAGATGAGTATTGATGAATACGAAACTATTCGGCTCATTGATTGGGAAAAACTCACTCAGGTGCAGTGCGCAGAGCAGATGGGAATTGCCAGGACTACGGTCACAGGCATTTACGATTCTGCCAGAACAAAGCTGGCGGACGCTCTCATTCACGGGAAAATGTTAATGATTCAGGGCGGGGATTATACACTCTGTTCCGGAGATAAAGAAAATTGCAGCAGACGCTGCTGTAAAAAAGAAAAGGAGAAAGAAAGATGAAGATAGCAGTAACTTATGAAAACGGAGATATTTTTCAGCATTTCGGACACACAGAGCAGTTTAAAATTTATGAGACAGCCGACGGAGAAGTGTTAAACAGTGTAGTCGTATCCACTATGGGAAGCGGGCACGGTGCTTTGGCAGGATTTTTACAGGAACACGGGGCAGACACCCTGATCTGCGGCGGAATCGGCGCAGGGGCGCAGGAAGCTTTAAAGGAAGCAGGAATCACTCTGTACGGAGGAGTTTCCGGAAGCGCGGATCAGGCTGTTGAAGATCTGCTTAATAATGAACTCTCTTATGACGAAAATGTCATGTGCAGCCATCACGGTGAAGACCATCATCATGAAGGGAACTGCGGGGAACACGGCTGCGGCCGTCACTAATTGTCGAGAGACAGGCGCATTGTCTTCTTGACGCAGAACATGAAAATGTGTTATAGTTGATAACGTTGTTGCTCTGGATTGTCAGCATGCCTGACAACCCGGAGCATTATTTTTGATTGAATGAGAAAGATACAGAGGAATTTATGGACGCAGTAAGATTTGATGAGTTGAATATTAATGATAAAATATTAAAAGCAGTGAAAGAGATGGGCTTTGAGGCTGCATCTCCAATCCAGGGGGCGGCAATCCCGGTGGTGCTTGAGGGAAGAGACATTGTTGGTCAGGCACAGACAGGAACCGGAAAGACCGCTGCATTTGGAATACCGCTTTTGGAAAAGATGGATACAAAGGTGAAAAGGCCTCAGGCGATGATTTTATGTCCCACAAGAGAACTGGCGATCCAGGTGGCAGATGAGATCCGTAAATTAGCCAAATTTATGCATGGAGCCAAAGTACTTCCGATCTATGGGGGACAGAACATTACGAATCAGATTCGGTCCCTGAAAACAGGAGCCAATATTATAGTAGGAACACCGGGCCGTATCATGGATCATATGCGCCGTCATACTCTAAAATTAGAGGATTTGAAAATGGTTGTCCTGGATGAGGCCGACGAGATGCTGAACATGGGATTCAGAGAAGATATCGAGAGTATTTTAAAAGAAGTACCGGAAGAAAGGCAGACTTTATTGTTCTCTGCCACGATGCCGAAGGCGATTCTGGACATTACGAAAAAATATCAGAAGGATTCCAAGCTGATCAAGGTAGTGCGCAAGGAACTGACAGTACCGAATATCGAGCAGTATTACTATGAGGTGAGGCCGAAACAGAAGGTCGAAGTGCTCTGCCGTCTGCTGGATATGCATTCTCCGAAGCTTTCCATCGTATTCTGCAATACAAAACGTATGGTAGACGAAGTGACAGGAGAACTGAAAGGCCGGGGGTACTTTGCAGAGGGGATCCACGGAGACCTGAAGCAGAGCCAGAGAGACCGTGTCATGAAAAGCTTCCGAGGCGGACGTGTGGATATCCTTGTGGCAACCGATGTGGCTGCGAGAGGAATCGATGTAGATGATGTAGATGCAGTCTTCAATTACGATCTCCCTCAGGATGATGAGTTTTATGTGCACCGGATCGGGCGTACCGGACGCGCAGGCAGGACTGGGAATGCATTTACTTTCGTGGCAGGAAAAGAAATTTATAAGCTGAGAGACGTACAGCGCTACTGTAAAACAAAGATCAAGGCAAGACCGATTCCGAGTTTAAATGATGTTCAGGCTACCAGAGCAGAAAAGAGTCTGGAGGAGATCACAGGACTGATTGAAGAAAACAATCTGGATAAATATGTAGATATGCTGGATGAATTCATCAATGAGACTGACTTCACAGCATTAGAGATCGCAGCGGCATTTCTGAAAAAGCAGATTTCAGAGAATGAGGAGCAGGAAGCCAATCAAGGTGAAGACTTTGGCGATACCGGAGCTGAAGCGGGAATGGTAAGACTCTTTATTAACATAGGAAAGAAAAAAGGAGTGCGCCCTGGAGATATCCTCGGAGCGATAGCGGGAGAATCCAGCATCTCCGGCGACCTGGTAGGTGCCATTGATGTGCATGATCAATATACGTTTGTAGAAGTGCCGAAAGAGGTTGCAAAAGACGTTATGTACGGAATGAGACACGCAAAGATCAAGGGGAAGAGTGTCAGCATGGAGCCGGCAAACAGGAAATAAAAGTTTATCACTATCTGCAGGTTCCGACTATCTATTATAAACAAATAAAGATTGGAGGCTGCTTGCAGCCAATAAAGAATGAAAGAGGCTGAAAAGTCTCTTTTTTTCTAACTTTTTTTGTTCTATGTCGTTCTTATAACGAAAAAGTTTACATAAAAAGCCGATTTAAAGATTGAAGAAAGGACGGAGAATGTAATGAAAAAAACATGGTTAAAGCGTTTAATAGCAGTTTCATTGGCATTTATAGCTGCCGGCACTGGGACCGAAACTATGCTGTACGCACAAGGAAATTCTGTAAATTCGGGGGGGGGCATTTCAGGTTCAGGAAATAATTCCTGAGAAAAAAACTGAAAAGACGGATCGACCAGAAGCAGCAGAAATAAAAGGGGCAGTTCAGACAAAGAGTTCAGAGAAGACAACAGAAAAGATTAGAGAGAGGGATAATTTAACAAAAAGGATAACTCGATCAAAAAAATTGGCAAAAAACGGACAGACATTCTTAGATGTGAGTAAGGGAGATATTAGAATCACGAAGGATGGGGCCATAGGGGGAGGCCTTTTAGAAAATGAAACGAAGCTGAATCCTAAAGGATATTGGATTACTGGCACTACCTCGTTAAATAACATTGAAGTATCTGAAGGTGTTACAACAAACATTACTTTGGACAATGTGAATATTACTATAGGAAAGGTAGATACTACTACATCAAAATGGGATTGTATTAATGTCTCTCATGCAAATGTAACCATTACACTAATCGGTTCCAGTAATTTGATATGCAATACTGGCAGGTCAGAAGATATGGTTGGGGACAATACAGGAAATGCAATTACCAAAGATGGGATGGATGGGTCACTTACAATTCAGTGTGAGAAAGCCGACGATGAAGGGCACAAGTGCGATAATTCCTGTGGATCTTTAGTTGCTAAGGGAAACCCTTCTTTGTGGCATGTGGGGGCTATTGGAAGTTTCCAGAGAAATGTATTGGATGAGAAAAATTGTGGTTTCTCAAATTTGACTATTAAAGGTGGAAATATCGAGGCATCTGCAGGATTGCATACTGCCGGGATTGGAGTTGCCTGCGTATCTTGGAGAATGGGAAAAGGATATGCAAAAAATATTGTGATCAGCGGCGGGAATGTAAAGGCAGTTGGTACGCAGTATGGAGCCGGAATTGGAACGGGATACGGAAGTAAAGTGGACGGTATCTACATTTCAGGAGGACATGTGGATGCGCAGGGAGGTAAATATGCACCTGGAATTGGAGCGGCAAGAGGCTCTCTCACGGATCTAAATAAGTTTGAAAATATGCTGATAAGCGGAGGTGATACGGTAGTCATTGCGGTTGGAGACGAGGACACCAATATGCCTGGAATTGGCTCCGGCGCGGGAAAGGATAAAGTATCTAACGTGGCTGTTGTACCTGACTTTGGTTACCAGGGATATATCCAAGATGGTATTTCTCTAATGGACTACATATTTGTAGATGGTATCCCTTTAAAGGACAAGACAGCTATCAACGTGGATAAATTTTGTACAAAAGTGTATTTTGGGCCATTACGGGATACCAATGAAATTGAAAAAGATACAAAGGAACAGATTGGTGCTAATCATGTAATTACCAAGTCTGGCGGGAAAGCATTTACTGAAGATCAGCTGAAAACTATTACTATGGTGACCGGAAAAAAAGAAAATGGAAGTGACTTTTTAGAAGAGGAGATGTCTTTCGAAGATAAAAACCAGATTATTTTACTAAACGAAGCAAAGACGGAGGGAAAGATCGGCGAATTCCCCCTGACGTTTAGCACACCAAACGGGACCAAAACTACGGTAATGGTCTATTTGAAAGCAAATGGGACCGATGTGGCAGAAATGGATTCAAAACAATTACAGCCTACTATTGGAGCCAATGATTTTGAGAGGGACAGCGGAGGGAAAGCGTTTTCAGAAGATGATGTTAGAAGTTTTTCATCAGTCCAGGGCAAAGATGCGGATGGAGTGACCCATCAGATTGGGGACTTCAAAGTAAATGAAAAAGAACTTGAATCTATTAATAAGGTAAAGATTTCGGGTAAAGGGGGAAGTTTTAAGCTTACTTTTACATCACCGGATGAAGAAAAGGCAGTAATTACCGTAACGTTATATGGTGAATATGACAGAATAAATGAAAACCCAGATAACAAAGAAGTAATCAAAGCTAATCATATAATCAGCAGGGCTGGCGGTATAAAATTTACAGAAAAGCAGCTTAAAGAAATCAGCGGAGTGAGAGCTTTATCATCAGATGATTATGCGATAGATACAGAACTAATTTTTCTGCCGGATAGAAAAGAAATTGAGAATATCAATGATGCGAAGACATCTGGAAAAATAGGAGAATATCCGTTGACATTTTCTACCCCCCCAACGGAACCAGAGTCACAGTAATCGTATATTTAAACGAGGAGGGCTTTGACAGTGGTGACTGGAAAAAAGGAGATCCAAGCTTGGGAGCGGATAACCTGCTTTATCCAACTGGTGGTACAGGATTTACGAAAGATGAGATTATAGTACTTTGCAAGGCAAAAGCAAAAAATAAATATGGAGATAATATTGTACCGGAAATCAATGACGAGCAGCTTCAACAAATTAATGTGCATAAACAGAATGGGTATACCGGGTCATTTAAATTATTTTTTTCAATAGAAGATGATATAAAAGCCGAAATAATCGTTACACTGACAGGCAAGCACGAAGTGTCTTATGATACAAAAGGAGGGATAGATACACCTAAATCTCAAAAAGTGGATGGCGGAAATACAGCAGCAGAACCAAGGGAACCGAAAAAGCCAGGTTATGTATTTATAGGCTGGTATTACACAAATGAACAAGGACTGGAACAGAAATGGGACTTTGATACACCTGTACATTCAGATATAACCCTGATAGCAAAATGGGAAAAGGAGACGGAAAAAAATAAAAAATCTGAATCCGAATCAAATCAGCAGAAAAATGGAAAATACAAAAAAGCAGATAACAAAGGCCATTCGGATAATAAGTATCAGAAATGGAAGTATAAAGAAGTCAGCAGACAAAGCAGTAGGTTTGTACCCAAAACTGGAGATTCTGTGAATGTGACAAATGTTATAGCGCTCTTTGTGTGTTGCTTCATTTAAAATTTTTTTGTGTTTGAATCCTCTTGACAATATATATACGGTATTCTATACTAAAAACAGTAACAATTATTATTATGAGAGGAGGACGCCTATGCAGCCTGCGACGAAAAGGAGCAAGCAGAGGGATGCGATCATTAACTTTTTGATGACGAGAAAAGATCATCCGACTGCGGATACCATTTATGTAAATATCAAAGAAGAGTTTCCGAACATCAGCTTAGGTACGGTTTACCGCAATCTGGCACTGTTGTCAAGCCGCGGTGATATCTTAAAACTGAGCTATGACGGCGGGGCAGACAGATACGATGCCAATGTTGGTCCGCACTATCATTTTATATGCAAAGAGTGCGGGGAAGTCATCGATCTTGAGATGGACCCGATCGACCATGTGAATGCGATCGCAAGCGCCCAATTTAAAGGTCGTGTAGACGAAAATGTCACTTACTTCCGCGGAGTATGTGAAAAATGTTTAAAAAAAGATATTGACAATACAAAATAGCGGTGTTATGATTAGATCAACAAGAAAACAGTAACAGTTACTGATATCTATACTGGATTTCTTGAATACAGCAAAAACAGTAAAATAAATTAAAAGGAGATGTATAAGTATGAAGAAATGGGTTTGTACAGTATGCGGTTATGTTCACGAGGGAGATACTCCACCAGAAAAATGTCCGACATGCGGAGTTCCGGCAGAAAAGTTTAAAGAGCAGACAGGCGAAAGAGAATGGGCTGCTGAGCATGTAGTCGGAGTGGCACAGGGAGCCAGCGAAGACATCATGGCTGACTTAAGAGCAAACTTTGAAGGTGAATGTTCTGAAGTAGGTATGTACCTTGCAATGAGCCGTGTGGCACACAGAGAAGGATATCCGGAAATCGGATTATACTGGGAAAAAGCTGCACTGGAAGAAGCAGAACATGCAGCTAAATTTGCTGAACTGCTTGGAGAAGTGTTAACAGACAGCACAAAGAAAAACCTTGAGATGAGAGTTGATGCAGAGAATGGAGCAACAGCAGGTAAGTTTGACCTTGCAAAGAGAGCGAAAGCTGCAAACTTAGACGCAATCCATGACACTGTACATGAGATGGCAAGGGATGAAGCCCGCCACGGAAAAGCTTTTGAAGGATTATTAAAAAGATATTTCGGATAGAAAACATATAGAAAAGAGACTGCGCCCGCAGTCTCTTTTTGTATTTGTTAAAACGAAATCTAAGGATTCAGGATATTCTTTACAATATCCGCGTCGCTTAAATAGACCATTTTGGAATCTTTCAGCTTCACATAGTAATTTTCTCCACTCTTATCTTTGGAGCCGATATACAAGGTGAGGGATTTTGATTTCTTTGTTTCTGTATCCTTATAGGTAATATCTACCGTGACACGGGAATCACTGTCCAGACCGTATTTTGCGAGGTCTTTATCTTTGACTGAGTAGTTCTGACAGTCGCCGAACGTGAACACTCCAAGTCCTCCGGCAATGCTGTCCATATCATTTTTTGATTTGGATGTGTAGGTCTTTTTCCTGCTGCCGTTTGTTATGACAACTTTTTTCAGATTCCCGCTGCTCAGTGTGGGGAAGGTATCCGTTTGCATCATATCATTCAGGGAGTAAGATAAGCCTGAAAGAAGATCTGCGGATACAGTATAAACAGTCGATTTGTCATCCAGGGTCAGATAATAGTTGTCTCCGGATGTATTGCCGATATAATAAGTGGTCTGTGTTCCTTTTTTATCCTTCACCCTGATCGTATAGGCGGGCTGTTCCAGCCCATAATCTTTAAGACTGTCGCCGTTTTTTAATTTCCGGACAGCCTCAATTTTTTGAAACTGAGATGCCATGGAGGTGAGATAACTCTGTTCCACAGGAAATTCGCTGTCTTTTTCATAAAACCATGTACCGTTCCTTTTCACAAAAGACAGATTCTGCCCGTTGTTATAGGAAATAGAGGTAAGATCCGACATATTTTTAATGATCAGTTTGTCAGCAGAACTTTTTTGTACAGACTGTTTTTTCTGATACATGCGGAGTCCGGCGTATAGGGCAAGAAGCCCTGCAAAGACCAGAATCAGAATGATCAATGTTTTTTTCTGTCTCATAGAAACCTCCTTACCTTCTTCTTCGGCGGAACCAGACGACAAAGCCTCCGGCAATGACCATGAAAGGAATGACAAAAATGATCAGGATACTGAAGATACCCGGGTGTGCGATGCTGTTATAAGTCACCTGGAGGCTCTTCGGCGAGACGGAAATATTATCTGCACTGTCCAGATTCGCTGTCACAGAATTCATGAACAGCGTAAGGTTTTCCAACGTTGAGAAAGATTCTGTTACCTGTGCGTCAATGAGCATATTGCTTCCGTAGACGGTCAGACGGCTGTCTTTCTTTTTCTTCTTTCCGCCGCTGTCTTTTACGGTGACCGATTCTGTAGATACGGCTCCCAATAGATAGGTTCCCTGTGTCTGTTTCTTCTCTGTGACGGCACATCCGTTTTCTGAAGTGGTCATGAAAGATTCCACGTTGATGGTATCCCGGACAGGATCTGCCTGCGTCATGCCTTTCGAGTTGATCATCAGAACAGAATTTGAGGAGATACCGGAGGCCATATCGCCGCTCACAGATAAGTTCGGTATGAGATAATAATAATTTCCCTGATAGCAGCGCTCTGCGTCGGCAATATATCCATTGGCAACTTTCAGGCCATAGTCTTCCAAAATACCATAGAGTCGTGTCATGCTCTTGTCTGTATAGGCCAGGAGGGACATGACGTTTCCTCCTTTTTTCAGATAAGTGGTCAGAACTTTGGCTTCATCTTTGGTGAGATCACTGGTCGGGCCGTTGAGTATAAGAAGGTCGCAGTCCTCCGGTATGGATGAGGCAGTCAGGAGATTCAGTTCAGTCACAGAGATCCTGGATTTTTCCATCAGGCCTGTGACAGAAGATGACAGGGCAGTTTCACCGTGCCCGGCAGTGTAATAAGCCTTGTATTCTTTTGTGTTTGTCACATAATTAACCGCACTGGTCAGCTGCCCGTCTCCGTCAAACTTTGTGGCGGAAGAAGATGTATTATAATAAGAAGATTCCGTTACTAAAATATCGTCGAAGGAGATCGAAGTCTGCCGGTCCGTTGCTTTGCAGGATACGACGATACTGTTCTTTTCCGTATCATATTTTGTCAGCGCGGAGGGATGCAGGACAGGGTCTATCCATTCCACTTTCAGGTGGCCGGAGAGAGAGGCATACTTAGTGATAAAGGTCTTGATGCGGTCATCGGTGCTGCCTTTTTCTGCGATCACATAAAGGCTGACATCATTCTTCAAATTTTGAAGCAGCTTTTGGCTTGCTGATGAGATCTCATATATATTAGTGTCGCTGATATCGATCTGCCGCACTTTTTGAGGCAGCTGGGCCACAAGAAGATTAAACAGGATCACGATTCCTATGACAACGGCGGTAACAGCTATGCTATATGAGCCTTTCTTGGAATCCTTTGTCTGAAATAATTGTTTTATTTTATCCACTTCCAGTCCTCCTAACTCCATCGTCTTTTCTGAAATGTCTGTACGGTCAAGAAAATAAAAAGAATGATGACGGAGAGATAGTATAAAAGCCCCCCGATATCAAAAATGTAGTTCTGGGCAAAATTATAAAAAACGCCGGTCAGGACGAAATGTTCCAGGATGTCATGAATGAAATTTTCAAATACAGACGATTTTATAAAATATACTGCAATACTTATGACTACACCGGCAGTTTCCACAGTTCCGGCTATGACATGGTTTTTTGTAATATGATAGATCAGCCCTGCCGCCAGTGACAGGATCAGGATGGTGATAATGACGCCGCTGAGCGCGCTGGTCGGAATATAGTTTAAGAGATTGTCAAGCATATACAAAAAAAATAAAACCCCGAAGGTGCTGATCGCCGCAATGACCGGGCTCTCTGTCAGGGAAGACAGAAACATTCCGATGCCGATAAAGACACAGCCCAGCAGATAAAATGCCAGAATCGAAGAATAGTCCACCAGAAGATGGGCGTTTCCCTGAAACTTGATGATCAGAGGAAACAGGCAGTAGATCAGGCATGGAATGGCGAACACTGTGATCATTGCAAAGTATTTGCCTAGGATGATCTTTGTCAGAGATACAGGCGAGGTCAGAAGCAGCTGGTCTGTTTTGTTTTTTCTTTCCTCCGCAAAGCATTTCATGGAAAGAACCGGGACTGTAATCAAAACAGCAAAGATGACGCCGGACAGCGAATAAGAAAAATAGGGATATCCGCTGGTCAGGTTATATACCATAAAATATACGCCGCCGATGACAGTGAGGAATGCCGCAAAGGCACAGCCAGTCATTGAGGTAAAATAGGAGCGGAGTTCCCGTTTATAAATTGCTTTCATCTTTTTCATCCCCTTCCTGTTCCTGAATGTCTGTGTCAGTCAATTCCAGGAAGACGTCTTCAAGAGTCGTCCTGGAAATATAAATCCTGGTGACCGGGATTCCTTCTCTTGCAAAAGCGAGAGAAATTTCCCGGCAGATCTTCTGGCTGTCACCGGAGAATTCCACTGAGATATCGCAGGACTCTCCTGTGTCTCCTTTCCAGCAGATCGTGCGTATGCCGGAGAGAGAATCCAGGACTGACTGTATCCGGGCCGGGTCCGACATAATGGTAAGCTCCACGGTATCTTTTCCGCGGGACATCTCTTCCAGCTGTTTTGGTGTACCCTCGGCTGCCAGGCGCCCTTTGGAAATAATGAGGACATAATCGCAGATCTCCCGGACCTCCGCCAGAATATGAGAGCTGAGGATGATCGTATGGTCTTTGGAGAGCGTGCGAATGAGCTGCCGGATTTCGATAATCTGCTTTGGGTCCAGGCCAACCGTCGGCTCATCCAGAATAATGACATCGGGGAAACCAAGCACTGCAGCCGCGAGACCGGTTCTCTGGCGGTATCCCTTGGAAAGATTGCGGATCAGGCGGCTGGAAACATCGGTAAGCCTGACCAGGCCCAGGACTTCATCTGTCTGTGCTGCCCTGTTCTCCTTGGGGATATCTTTCAATTCAGATACGAAACTCAAATATTCCCGGACGGTCATATCCGGATAGAGGGGCGGAATTTCCGGAAGATATCCCACGGATCTTTTTGCTTTCTCCGGCTCTTTTAAAATATCGAATCCGTTGATCAGGACTTCTCCGCTGTCTGCACCGATATATCCGGTCATGATATTCATCGTGGTGGACTTTCCGGCGCCGTTAGGTCCGAGGAAACCATAGACCCGGCCTTTCTCGATCGTAAATGACAGGTCATCCAAAGCCGGATGACTGTCATAGCTCTTTGTAAGGTGTTTTACTTCAATCAATTTACTGCCTCCTTTTATGTTGTCTCTAAACAGAATAAAAGAGAATGCTAAACAAAATGTGATGAAAGTTTGATTCTTTTGTGTTCTTCTTCTGATCCTCAGTTACAAGTCTTTTTTTTTATCTCCGTTTCTGTTATAATCTTAGAAAATAATTTCCATTTGACCTGCATTGTGTGAAAAGGGGCGGTGACTATGAAGGTAAAAGGCGTCAGACTTTATGGGGTAAAGGACATCAGGATGGAAGAATTTGAACTTCCCGGGATCAAAGAGGACGAGATCCTGCTCAAGATCCTCTGCAATGGAATTGCCATGTCTACTTTAAAAGAGATCACGCTTGCACAGAGGCATCTGAGGGTTCCGAAGAACATACGGAGATATCCGATCTTGATCGGACATGAATTCGCCGGTGTCATTGAACAGGTGGGTGAGAAGTGGAAGGATCAGTACCGTCCGGGGGATAAGTATGTAGTTGTTCCTGAGATACCGGGTCAGATCGAGTCTCCCGGTTATTCCTATGAGTATTTCGGCGGAGCTGCCACTTACTGCATTGTCCCGGGAGAAGTGATTGAAAAGGGGTGTCTGCTTACTTTTGAGGGGGAAAGCTACTATGAGGCGACGGTGGCACAGGCACTGTACAGCATCGTAGGAAGCTTTCACTCCAATTATCACAGTAAACCCGGTTCCCATGACCACATCTCCGGCATTAAAGAAGGCGGCAATACAGTGATCCTCGGAGGATGCGGACCCATGGGGCTGATGGCCATCCGCTATGTCCTGGCTATGGAGAAGAAACCGAAAAGGCTTGTAGTGACGGACATTAACGAAGACCGGATTGCCAAAGCCAGAAGACTGATCCCGGTGCAGGAAGCCCAGCGAAACGGAGTGGAACTTTACTATATAAATCCGTCTATAATGGTAGACCCCGCCTCTGCACTTCTGGCGCTGACCAATGAAAAGGGGTATGACGATGTCTTCGTCTATGCCCCGCCGAAAAATGTGGCGGAGACCGGGAACAGGATCATGGCCATGGACGGCTGCATGAATATCTATGCGGCCACGGCGGACAAGAAGTACAGGGCTGGCATGAACATCTACGGCAGCCATTATCTCAAGACCAAGCTCATCGGCTCATCCGGGGGTCTTAGAAGCGATATGGAGGAAGCCCTTGAACTGCTCCGTGACAAGAAGGTTGATGCGGCTATGAACATTACTCACATCGGCGGCCTTGATGCGGTTGTGGATACTACACTGTATTTAAAGAAGATGCCGGGAGAGAAAAAGATCGTGTACACGCACATCTCTATGCCGCTGACGGCGATTGAGGATTTTCGGAAACTGGGAAAAGAAGATCCTTTATTTGAACAGCTGGCAGATGCATGCGATGAAGCCGGGGGATTCTGGAACAAAAAAGCAGAAGATATTCTGCTGGCCCGGTATTCGGAGGAAGAATAGAGATACAGATTTTTTTACCGTTATTTCCTAATAACTTCCTTGCATATTTGTATGCGAGTTAGTATAATATAGGAGTGAATTTACTTGACAAGTTCGGGTATAAGTAGGTATACTTTGATAATCAAACTATTATGAGGTATGAAGGAGATTAAATTATGTTAGAGAAAATGAAGGAAATCATTGCAGAACAGTTAAGCGTTGATGAAAGTGAAATTGCGTTAGGGACATCTTTCAAAGATGACTTAGGAGCTGACTCCCTGGACTTATTTGAATTAGTTATGGCATTAGAAGAAGAGTACGATGTAGAGATTCCGTCTGACGATCTGACAGAACTGAACACTGTCGAAGATGTAATCAACTACTTAAAGAATAAAGGTGTAGAAGATTAAGATTGACAAAATATTGGCTTATAACTGATGATCTGAGGTTATAAGTCAATTTTTTAGAAACAGATATTTTGAAACTCAAAGTAATTGACGAGGTGATAGCGATGGGTAAAATTGTTTTTATGTTTCCGGGACAGGGAGCACAGTATGTCGGTATGGGACAAGAGTTCTATGACTCTTTTGAACACAGCGCAGAAGTATTTGAAAAAGCAAATGAAGTGTTGGATATTGATGTGAAGGCATTGTGCTTTGAGGAAAATGAAGACATCAACATTACGGAGTATACACAGGCGGCCATGGTGACAGCCAGTGTGGCCATTTTAAGAGAGATCGAAGCCATGGGTATAAAAGCCGATATGACAGCCGGTTTAAGTCTCGGAGAATACTGTGCCCTTGTTGCGGGCGGGGTCATGAACTTTGAGGATGCGGTCAAAGTAGTCCGCCAGAGAGGAATTCTCATGCAGGATACAGTGCCTGCCGGAGAAGGAGCCATGGCGGCTGTTCTCGGCATGAAGAAAGAAGAGATCGAGGCCGTGCTTCCCGGAGTGGACGGAGTTGTCTCCATCGCCAATTACAACTGCCCCGGACAGATTGTGATATCAGGGGAGGCCAAAGCCGTCGAGGCAGCGGCAGATGTCCTTCGCGAGGCAGGGGCCAAAAGAGTTCTTCCGCTGAAAGTCAGCGGGCCGTTTCACTCTCCTATGTTAAAGCCTGCCGGAGAGAAACTGCTTGAGGTCTTAAGAGACGTGGAAGTTCATGATCCCAAGATACCTTATGTGTCAAATACGACTGCAGAATTTGTCACTTCTAAAGACCAGGTGAAAGACCTGCTGGGAAAACAGGTTTATTCTTCTGTCCGTTGGGAACAATCTATACATAAAATGATAGAAGCGGGAGCAGATACTTTTATCGAGATCGGTCCTGGAAGAACTCTGTCCGGATTTATGAGAAAGATCGACCGGAAGATGAAAGTGATTAATATAGAGAAAAAAGAAGATTTGAAAAAACTTGAGGAGGTCTTATCATGTTAGAAGGAAAAGTAGCTGTTGTCACAGGCGCAAGCCGTGGGATTGGCCGTGAAGTGGCACTGACTCTTGCAGGCTATGGGGCGAAAGTCATCGTCAATTACTGCGGGTCCAGAGAAAAAGCCGAAGAAGTGGTCGCTGTGATCAAAGAAAACGGAGGAGAAGCCCAAACATATCAGGGCGATGTCTCCGATTTTAATACTGCAAAGGAAATGATGGCTTCCGTGAAAAAAGAATTCGGTTCCATTGACATTTTGGTCAACAACGCAGGAATTACAAAAGATAACCTGGCTATGAAGATGAGCGAGGATGAGTTCGATCAGGTGATCAATGTCAATCTGAAAGGAACATTCAACTGCATGAAACATGTGGCAAGGATTATGCTGAAACAGAAGTCCGGCCATATCATCAATATGTCTTCCGTTTCCGGCGTGATCGGAAATGCCGGTCAGATGAATTACTGTGCCTCCAAGGCAGGAGTCATCGGCATGACCAAATCACTGGCAAGAGAGCTTGGTTCCAGGGGAATCACGGTCAATGCAGTGGCACCGGGGTACATAGATACGGAGATGACGGAAGTGCTTCCGGAGGACGTGAAAAAGGGAATCATCGATACGATCCCGTTAAAAAAAGTAGGGACTACAAAGGATATCGCAGAGACAGTAGCATTTTTAGCATCTGACAAAGCGTCCTATATTACTGGGCAGACGATCAGTGTAGACGGCGGAATGGGAATGTAAAGGAGAACAGTATGAAGAATTTAAAGAGAGTCGTAGTCACCGGAATGGGTGCGATTACTCCGATCGGAAACAGTGTGGAAGAGTTCTGGGACGGAATTAAACAGCAAAAGACTGGATTTGCTCCAATCAGTCATTTTGATGCCAGTGAATACAAAACTCATCTGGCAGCAGAAGTAAAGGATTTTAAAGCGAAAGATTATATAGACCCGCGTTCTGCAAGGAGAATGGAACTGTTCTCCCAGTACGCCGTGGCTGCGGCCAAAGAGGCTATCGAGGATTCCGGACTGGATCTGGAAAAAGAAGATACAGCGAGGATTGGTGTATCTGTCGGGTCGGGAACAGGAAGTCTGCAGATTGTAGAAAAAAACACCGAAGTCATCCGTACAAAGGGTCCTAACAGAGTCAAGCCTCTGGTGGTTCCGATGATGATCTCCAACATGGCTGCGGGAAATGTTTCCCTTGCGTTTGGGTTAAGGGGCAAGAGCATCAATGTAGTTACTGCATGTGCTACAGGCACGCAGTCTATTGGAGAAGCATTCCGCTCGATCCAGTGCGGCGAGGCAGATGTGATGGTGGCAGGAGGAACGGAAGCCTGCATCACGCCGGTAGCTGTGGCGGGATTTGCCTCTCTGACAGCACTGAGCAGTTCTGAAGATCCAAAACGTGCATCCATTCCGTTTGATAAGGAAAGAGACGGATTTGTTATTGGAGAGGGAGCAGGCGTAGTAGTGCTCGAGACATTGGAGCACGCCAAAGCCAGAGGTGCCAGGATCCTTGCGGAAGTCGTGGGATATGGTGCTACCAGCGATGCTTTCCATATCACATCTCCGGCAGAAGACGGAGAGGGTGCAGCGCGTGCGATGCAGTTTGCCATTGACGAGGCGGAGATTCGTCCCGATGATGTGGACTATATTAACGCCCACGGAACGAGTACACCGGCCAACGACAAGTTTGAGACGAAAGCGATCAAAACAACCTTCGGAGAGCACGCCAAAGACTTGAAGATCAGTTCTACAAAATCTATGATCGGTCACGGACTTGGGGCTGCCGGAGCCATTGAGTTTATCACCTGTGTAAAAACTGTTCTGGAAGACTACATTCATCCGACCGTAGGACTTAAGGTGCCGGATGAGGAATGTGACCTGGATTACACATTAGAGCCGGTCACAGACCGCACGGTCAATTATGCTTTGAGCAATTCACTTGGGTTCGGAGGGCATAATGCAACACTTCTGATCAAAAAGTTTGCGGAATAGGGAGGATAGACTATGAAATTAGAGGAAATGAAAGAACTGATCCAGGCATTATCAGAGTCAGATGTCGATAAGTTTGAATATAAAGATGATGATTTCTCAGTAAAGCTGTCAAAGAAGAAGGAAAGAGTCCTGGCAGCACCGGAATTGGCAGCGCCGCCTGTACCCGCGGCGGCTCCTGCGCCGCAGAACACGCCGGAAGTTCTGCCGGAAGTAAAAGAGGCGGAAGGCAATGCCGTGACAGCTCCTTTGGTCGGGACTTTTTATGCAGCTCCGTCGGAAGGAGCAGAACCGTTCGTGCAGGTAGGTGATACGGTGACAAAGGGACAGATCATTGGAATTGTTGAAGCTATGAAGCTGATGAACGAAGTGGAGAGTGAGTTTGAAGGAACCGTAGTGAGCATCCCGGTTCATAACGGGGATATCGTGGAATACGGGGAACCTCTGGTCATTATCCGGTAGGAAAGGGGAAACATATGCTGAATATTAAAGAAATTATGAATATTATCCCACACAGGAGCCCGTTTCTTCTGGTTGACCGGATTGAGGAAATGGAAGTCGGAAAAAGGGCAGTGGGCAAAAAATGCGTGACATACAATGAACCGTTCTTTGCGGGACATTTTCCGCAGGAGCCGGTGATGCCGGGTGTGCTGATCATCGAGGCACTGGCTCAGGTGGGAGCCGTGTGCTGCCTTTCTGCGGAAGAGAATAAAGGAAAGATTGGATTTTTAGGCGGAGTCAATAAGGCAAAATTCCGCGGAAAAGTCGTACCAGGAGACGTGCTGAATCTGGAAGTAGAGATGATCAAGGTGAAAGGACCGGTAGGCGTCGGCAAGGGAACCGCAACGGTGGACGGAAAGGTCGTCGCGTCCGGCGAAATCACATTCATGATCGGCTAGGAGGAAGCGTCGTATGTTTAAGAAAATTTTAATTGCAAACAGAGGAGAGATCGCGGTGCGCATTATCCGGGCCTGCCGTGAGATGGACATCCTTTCTGTAGCGGTTTGCTCCGAGGCGGATAAAGAGGCTCTGCACGCACAGCTGGCGGACGAGACCGTCTGTATCGGTCCTGCGCCTGCAAAGGACAGCTATCTGGATATGGAAAGGATCATTGGAGCTGCCATGGCGGTAGGAGCGGATGCCATTCATCCGGGATTCGGATTTTTATCGGAGAACAGCAAGTTTGTCCGCATGTGTGAAAAGTGCAACATATCCTTTATCGGGCCTTCCGCAGAAATCATTGACAAGATGGGGGATAAATCTTCTGCCAGAAAGACGATGATGGAAGCGGGTGTTCCGGTTGTGCCGGGGACCAAAGATGCGGTTTATGAAGCTTTGGAGGGCAGGAAGACTGCCGATGAGATGGGATATCCTGTCATGATCAAGGCATCCGCAGGCGGCGGAGGCAAGGGCATGAGGATCTGCGAAGATTCCGCAGAGTTTGAACATATATTTGAAACGGCAAAGCGGGAAGCAGAAAATGCTTTCGGAGACGGCACCATGTATATTGAAAAATATATCCGTGATCCGAGACATATCGAATTTCAGATTCTGGCTGATAAATACGGAAATGTAGTTCATCTGGGTGAGAGGGACTGTTCCATCCAGAGACGTCATCAGAAGCTGATCGAGGAGTCACCGTCACCGGCCATTAACAAAGAACTCAGAGAGAAGATGGGAGCCATTGCAGTCAAAGCGGCAAAAGCGGCCGGATATTACAGCGCAGGCACCATTGAATTCCTGAAGGACCAGGACGGGAATTTCTATTTCATTGAGATGAACACCAGGATTCAGGTAGAACATCCGGTCACGGAATGGGTCACCGGCATAGACTTGATCAGGGAACAGATTCGCATTGCGGCGGGAAGGTATCTGACTTATCAGCAGAAGGATATCCATATCTCCGGACACGCCATCGAGGTAAGGGTAAATGCAGAGGATACGGAACACGATTTCAGGCCGAGTCCGGGAACCGTTACAAACGTACATTTTCCGGGCGGCAAGGGTGTGCGCATTGACTCTGCCCTGTTTACCGGTTATCAGATTCCTCCGTTCTATGATTCGATGGTTGCAAAACTGATCGTATATGACAAAAACCGTGAACTGGCATTGAGGAAGCTCAGAAATGCTCTGGGAGAGCTGGTGCTGGAAGGCATCAGGACGAACATTGATTACCAGTATGACATCATCAATCATCAGGATTTTATTGACGGAAATGTAGATACCGGATTTATTGAAAGGTTCCAGAAGGAACGGGAAGAAGAGACAGAAAGCCAGGGTGAAGCATCATGTTAAAAGAAATGTTTAAGAAAAGAACATTGACACCTCAGGAGAAAAAGCAGGCGGAACGGGTAAAAAAAGCCAAAGATACCCTGCTTGAATACCAGGCGCCGGAAGGGCTGTTCCAAAAATGCAGTGACTGCGGAAAGCCGGTCTATAACGAAGACATTATTGAAAATTATTATATCTGTCCCCACTGTGGAAATTATTTCAGAATACGGCCGAGAACAAGGATCGCCATGGTCCTGGACCGCAATACCTTTGAGGAGTGGGACACCGGACTTGCCACGTCCGATCCGCTGGAGTTTCCGGGCTATTTGAAAAAGCTGGAGCACCAGAAATCTGTGACCAATCTGGAAGAAGCGGTGATCACGGGAAAAGGAAAGATTGGGGGCAGTGAAGCGGCCATTGCAGTCATGAGCGCTGATTTTATGATGGGCAGCATGGGCCAGGTCGTTGGTGAAAAGATCACAAGGGCCATCGAGAGAGCAACTGATCAGAGAATCCCGATCATTATTTTTACATGTTCGGGAGGAGCCAGGATGCAGGAGGGAATCATTTCCCTGATGCAGATGGAAAAGACATCGGCGGCTTTGAGAAGACATGACCAGGCGGGACTTTTGTATATCAGTGTACTGACAGATCCGACGACCGGAGGAGTGACTGCAAGTTTTGCCATGCTGGGAGATGTCATACTGGCGGAACCGGGAGCATTGGTTGGATTTGCAGGGCCGCGAGTCATCGAGCAGACCATCGGACAGAAGCTTCCGGATGGTTTCCAGAGATCTGAATTTCTGCTGGAGCACGGATTTGTGGATAAGATCGTTGAGCGGAAGAACCTGCGGAAAGTGCTTGCCACCATTATAAGGAGTTGTTGTTATGAGTCATAATAATTTAACACCATGGGAGAGAGTCGAGATCTCCAGGTCAGCGGAGCGGCCGACCAGCCTGGACTACATCACAACGATTTTTGACCGTTATATGTCTCTGCACGGAGACCGCTTATTTGGCGATGACGGGGCGATCGTAGGAGGGCTGGCATCCATAGACGGGATTCCGGTCACAGTTGTCGGACAGCAGAAAGGCCGTTCTACAAAAGAAAATATAAAAAGGAACTTCGGAATGCCTTCCCCGGAAGGCTACAGGAAGACTATGCGTCTCATGCGCCAGGCAGAGAAATTTCACCGTCCGGTCATCTGTTTTGTGGATACGCCGGGAGCCTTCTGCGGCATCGAAGCTGAAGAGGGCGGTATCGGTGAGGCGATTGCGAGGAACCTTTATGAGATGTCTTCCCTGAAAGTTCCGATCCTTTCAATTATGATCGGAGAAGGCGGCAGCGGCGGAGCCATCGCCATGGCTGTCGGCAATGAGGTGTGGAGTATGGAAAACTCCACTTACTCAGTCCTTTCCCCGGAAGGGTTTGCAAGTATTTTGTGGAAAGACGGAAGCAGAGCATCCGAGGCTGCAAAAGTAATGAAGATCACAGCGGCAGATTTAAAGGAACTCGGAGTGATCGAGAAGGTTATCAGAGAACCCGAACCTGCAAGCATTGATAATATTATCGAACTTTCAGAGGAGATCAGAGAGATGATTGTTGATTTCCTGAAACGATATAGGAAGAAAACGCCGGAAGAGATTGTAGAAGAGAGATACCAGCGCTTTAGAAAGATGTAAGTGAAAGAAAGACCACGGAGGTAATGGAAGTGAAACCATTAAAGATCGGGGATTTGGTTGCGAAAATCCCTATTATACAGGGGGGAATGGGCGTAGGTGTCAGTTTGAGTTCCCTTGCGGGAGCTGTTGCAAAAGAGGGCGGCATCGGTGTGCTGTCGGCGGCTCAGATCGGATACGACGAGCCGGATTTTGAGAAGGACCCTGAGGGGGCCAACATGCGTGCCATGAAAAAACACATCAGGAAGGCCAGAGAGATTGCGCCCGACGGTATCATCGGCATAAACATTATGGTAGCCACAAGGCTGTATGCCAACTATGTAAAGGAAGCGATTGCAAACGGCATTGACCTGATCATTTCAGGCGCGGGACTTCCGACAGAGCTTCCGGCTCTGGCAAAGGGAAGCAGGACAAAGCTTGTCCCGATCGTATCCCCGAAAAAGTCGGCGCGGGTGATTCTCAAGATGTGGGATAAAAAACATCAGACGGCGCCGGATGCGCTTCTGATCGAGGGGCCGAAGGCCGGAGGTCATCTGGGATTTAAATACGAAGAGCTTGTCAGCGATGAGACTTATGAAAACTATGACGATACGATCCGTGAGATCATAGACATGGTAAAACCATATGAAGAAAAGTATGAAAAAGACATTCCGGTTATCGTGGCGGGAGGAGTTTCTTCCAAAGAAGACATGGAGCACTGTCTTTCTATGGGAGCTTCCGGCGTGCAGATTGCCACTCCGTTTGTCACCACTGAGGAATGTGATGCTGATATCAGGTATAAAGAAGCTTATATTAACTGCAAAAAAGAAGATATCACAATCGTAAAGAGTCCGGTGGGAATGCCGGGGCGGGCCATCAAAAATAAATTTATGGAAATCGTCCAGAGAGAAGGCAGGATCAAGCCGAAGCACTGTTTTAACTGTATGTCTGCCTGCAATCCCGGTGAGACAGTTTACTGCATCACGGAGCGCCTGATCGAGGCTGTCAGAGGAAACATTGATGATGGATTGATCTTCTGCGGGGCTGATGCGTGGAAGTGTCATAAGATCAGCACGGTAAAAGATGTGATTGGAAGCTATATAAAATAAAAGATTAAGCGAACAAAAAATCTCCGCAAAAGGATTCACTGCCTTTTGCAGAGATTTTTTGTTTCAGAGCAGTCTTCACACCAAGACCACATCGGTCATTTCCTGTATATTGCTCAGGACATCTCCGGGAATGTCGTTGTCGATGATCAGATGGTCAATATCATGCCAGCTTGTGTACTGTATGAGGGAAGATGCCTGAGCCTTGGAGCTGTCAGCGATCACTACATTGGTTCTGGCATTGGGTATGATGGCCTGTTTCGTCTGGGCGTCCTGAAAATCGGATACGGCCGGCCCTTTGTGCTGCTCAAAGCCATTGGTGCCGAGGAATGCAATGTCGACCTTAAGAGAATTAATCAGGCTCGTGGCCTGGAATCCTTCGGCTGCCATACTGTTGGGATTCAGCATGCCTCCGGTGAGGATGACCTTGTTGCTGCTGTGTACCAAAGCATATGCGGCTTCCAGGGAAGTGGTCACGATGGTGTAGCCTGACTTTTTGCTGAGCATCCCGGCCAGGCAGAAGATCGTACTTCCGGAGTCCAGGAATATGACATTGCCGTCACCGATAAATTCCATTGCCCGTTCGCAGAGTTTTTCTTTTAATGGAAGCTTTTCCCTCACCCTGGATTCCCATGGAAGCGGCTGCAGTTCATAGACAGAAGTTGCGCCGCCGTGACTTTTTTTTACCGCTCCTATTTCATTTAAATGAAGTAAATCCCGCCGTATCGTTTCCCTGGATACCTGAAACTGCTTGGCCAGCTGGCTGATCTTTACGCTTCCATTGCTGTTTAATAATCTTATAATTTCTTTATGGCGTTCTGCCGCGATTAATTTGCCCATCCTGTGTCTCCTTCGTGAATCAAGCTGTTTTAAGCATAGTTTACTGCATTTTTAAGTGAAAGTCAAATTTATACAGCACAAAATCATGCAAAACTCCAAAAAAAGCAAAATATTATGTTGACATTATTGGATTATGAATCTATAATGAAAGCATAAAGCAACAAAACGCCACAATATAAAAACATATTGCCACATAACAAGAAGAAGGAGAATAGGATGGAAGCAGTCAATTTAAAGATCATCACGGACGAACTTTCAAAGTTTTCAGGAATGGTTAAAGAAGAAGAAATCCAGGGTTTGGCAGATGAAATTAAGAAAGCAAATAAAATCTTTTTGGCAGGAGCAGGGCGTTCCGGGCTGGCAGCCAGAGGATTTACCAACCGTTTGCTGCATATGGGATTTGATGTACACTTTGTGGGAGAGATCTCCTGCCCGCCGATCAAAGAAGGAGATCTGATCATACTCGGATCCGGTTCCGGAACAACACAGAGCCTGATCGTTATGGGAGAAAAAGCAAAGAAGGTAGGGGCAAGGATTGCAACCGTTACTATGTTCCCGACTCATACCATCGGAGAGATGGCAGACGTTATCGTGACAGTTCCCGGCTCTACACCGAAGAAGGCAGAAGGAGAAAAGAACCTGGCAGAGTCCAATCAGCCGATGGGAAATCTGTTCGAGCAGATGAGCTGGCTGACCTATGACAGTATCATCATGAATCTGATGAGCGATCTTGGGCAGACAAGCGAAGAAATGATGGGAAGACATACAAACTTAGAATAAAAATTGTCCAGTTCATTTTGAAACTCAAAGAGGAGGAAAAGAATTGCAGAGATTTGTAAATAATCCGGATTATGTTGTTGAGGATATGCTGAAAGGCTTCTTGAAAGCCCATGATGATCTGATTGTAAAGAATGAAACAAATGACAGGGTAGTTCAGTATAAAAATACGCCGGTAGAAGGTAAAGTAGGTCTGGTAACCGGAGGCGGAAGCGGCCATGAGCCCGCATTCCTTGGTTATGTGGGAGAAAATATGATGGATGCGGTAGCTGTCGGAGAGGTGTTTTCATCTCCGTCTGCCCAGGCATTTTATGATGCATTTATGGCGGCAGACTCAGGAAAAGGTGTCGCATGCCTGTTTGGTAACTACGCCGGGGACAACATGAATGTAAAAATGGCAATCCGCAAAGCAAAAAAACAGGGAGTCACTGTAAAATATGTGACTGCGACAGACGATGTGGCATCTTCCCCGAAAGAGACAAAGGAAAAACGCCATGGAATCGCAGGCGGTGTCTTCATGTGGAAAACTGCGGGAGCGAAGGCTGCCATGGGAGCTGACCTGGATGAAGTGATCGAACTGGCTCAGAAAGCAGTGGACAACACTAGAAGTATCTGTGTGGGACTCAGTCCATGCGCAATACCGGCTGTGGGCCATCCGAACTTTGATATTAAAGAAGGCGATATGGAATTCGGAATCGGACATCACGGAGAACCGGGGATCAACGTTCAGAAACTAAAGCCTGCCAAAAAGATCGCAAAGGATATGGCAAAGGCAGTGATCGATGATCTGGAACCGGAAAACGGTGCTGAAGTGGCAGTGCTCTTATCCGGTCTGGGAGCAACACCGATCATGGAATTATACGTACTCTATGATGAAATTGAAGCGTATCTTAAGGATCAGGGACTTTCTATTTATAAGGTGCTGATCGGAGATTATGTGACATCACTGGATATGAATGGTGCGGCACTTACGGTTATGAAGCTTGATGAAGAGTTAAAAGAGCTTCTGGACTATGATGCCAAAGCGCCGGGTTTAAAATAAGTCATTGACAACATTATTTAGATAGGAAAGGAACCTGATTATGAAATTACAGTTAGCTTTAGACGAAATGCCGTTAGTAGATGCCTTGAGATTTGCAGATAAGGTTGCAGAACACGTTGATATCATTGAAATTGGAACGCCGTTTGTCATGGATGAGGGAATGCGCGGAGTGCGTGAATTCCACCGTTTCTTCCCGGATAAAGAAATTCTTGCAGACTTAAAGATCATGGACGGCGGATACCTGGAAGCAAGCTATGCATATGAAGCCGGTGCAGCTTATGCGACAATCCTTGGAGTATCTGACAATCTGACGATCGAAGGGGCTTTAAAGGCTGCCAGAGATTATGAGAGAAAGCTTGTTGTGGATATGATCTGTGTAGAAGACCTTCCGAACAGAATTGCAAAGATGGAAGAGATCGGAGTCGATATTTTAGCAGTTCACACCGGAGCTGACCAGCAGGCGGCAGGCAGAGAGCCGATCCAGGATCTTCAGGTTATGACTGAGCATGCAAAAAAAGCTCAGATTGCCGTAGCCGGAGGAATCAACAGTAAGACCATCGACAAATATGTGGCATTAAAACCGGAGATCATTATTGTAGGATCAGCAATCGGTCATGCGGATGATCCGGTAGCGGAAGCAAAAGCAATCAAAGACGCAATGCTGTAAAATACATAAGTAGTGAGGTAAAGTACTATGGCTAGTTTTAAAAATGCAGATGCAGGTATTATTGTAGACCAGCTGATCAAGACCATTCAGGAGCAGAGAGATTATCTGAGCGAAATTGATGGGAAGATCGGCGACGGTGATCATGGTATTAACATGAACAAAGGGTTTACGATGTGCGAAGATAAACTCAAGGGAAAGACTTATAACCTGAGTGAAGGTTTATCGATCCTTGGGGAGACTCTTCTCGACGATATCGGCGGGTCCATGGGACCGCTGTACGGTATGCTGTTTGATGAGATGGCAATGGCCTGTGAAGACGCTGAGGAGATTGACGCCGAGGTGTTTGGCGAAATGGTTACCAACGCTGTGGAAGGCCTGCAGGAGATCAGTCCTGCGAAGGTGGGTGATAAATCTCTGATCGATACATTGGTTCCGGCCAAGGAAGCTTTTATCGCAGCAAAAGAAGAAGGCAAAGAGTTTGCGCAGTGCCTGGAGGCAATGAATGAGGCTGCCGAAAAAGGGTGGCAGTCTACAAAAGATCTCGTGGCAAAGATCGGACGGGCAAGCCGTCTGGGAGAACGGTCCAGAGGAGTTCTGGATGCAGGAGCCACAAGCTGTTATTTCATTGTGACGGGTATCGGCAAAGCGGCAATCGGGCTGCTCAAATAAATCTGTCTGAGATACACTATGTGAGAGATTGAGGGATTTCTTATTCAGGAAAGGCTGTCATGCCGGGAAACCGGCGGGCGGCCTTTTTGCAGCAGATTATAATAGATCTGCTGACTGCAATAAGTTATACTATTTATAGACCTAATAACCAAATATCATATATATGTGGGATAAGGAGGAAATCAGATGATACCAACAAGAAAATTGAGCAACGGTGTAGAGATGCCGTACCTGGGGTTTGGGACGTGGAAGCTGAAAGGTGAGGAGTGCTCTCAGATGGTGAAATATGCGCTGGACACAGGTTACACAGCAATTGATACGGCGCAGGTTTACTTAAATGAAGAGGCGGTCGGAGAGGGAATCCGCCGTTCCGGCAGGAAGAGAGAAGAGTTCTTTGTAACTTCAAAGGTGAGAAACCGTTTTCAGGGTTATGATAATACTTTATATGCCGTTGAGGCGTCTCTTAAGAGGTTTGGTTTAGAACAGCTGGATCTGTTTCTGGTTCACTGGCCCGGAGAGGACATGTACGTCCCTACATGGAAAGCTCTGGTCCGCATGTATGAGGAAGGGCTGCTCCGGGCAGTGGGAGCAAGCAATTTTTATCCGGAGCATCTGGAAACCTGTGCCCAGGAAACAGGCGTTATGCCGATGGTAGATCAGATCGAGATGCATCCTTATTTTCAGCCGTACGAGATCGTTGAATACTGCAGAAGCCATGATATCTTTCCGGTTGCGTGGAGTCCGCTTATGGCAGGGGGAGAGAGCAGAAAGGACGCAAAGACTGCAAAAGCCGGAGAGACAGGA
Source organism: Anaerostipes sp. CAG:276 (assembly GCF_000432215.1). NCBI lineage: Bacteria > Bacillati > Bacillota > Clostridia > Lachnospirales > Lachnospiraceae > Anaerostipes > Anaerostipes sp. CAG:276. The sequence goes on along the minus strand of NZ_FR889179.1, from coordinate 23,535 downwards.
GTACAATTAAAAAGCCCGATGGAAGACCCGGTGATTCTAAAGATTGCAGAGAATCATGAAAAGACTCCGGCACAGGTGATCCTGCACTGGCTTGTGCAAAATCAATTCGGTGTGATACCGAAATCCTCAAATGAGGGAAGAATCAGGCAGAACATGGAGATCTTTGATTTCCGGCTGACGGATGAAGAGATGAAACAGATGCAGAAGCTTACCGAAAAGCAGATCCGGGTGGGAGACGATCCGAGAACCTACCGGTTCCCTCTGCTGGATGAGATGATCGCGGCAGGAAAAGAGCCGGAGAGAGACAAATTCGGAAATTACATGTGACATTTTCTTCATGATTTCCGTTCGGCTCTTAGAATGTCTTGCTCCAATCATGAAGAAAATGGACGTAAAATAATGTAGGCAGAAGGACGGCACAGCCCGTCCTTCTTTTTTGAGTTGTTAACTGCAGACTGCGAAGTGCAGAAATCAAAATCGTTAAATTGCATTCCTCAAATATATATGCTACATTAGTGGAAAAAGAGAAAACCATAAATAGGAATCAAATACATGGATATAATGAAAACAAGCGGTATAAAGAAAAAAGTAATAGAAGAGATCAGACAATTAGCAGTGGATTACAATATTCAAAAAGTAATCTTATTTGGGTCACGTGCCCGTGGAGATTACCATGAGAGAAGTGATATTGACCTGGCAGTATTGGGTGGAGATACAAATAACTTTGCACTGGCAGTGGATGAGGAGACTTCTACGCTGCTGATGTATGATATCGTAGATTTAAGTCTGCCGGTACAGGAGGAACTAAAAGATAGGATTTATCAGGAAGGGATCGTGATCTATGAAAAAATTTGATAACTTCTGTAAAGCGTTGGACAATCTTGAAGACATTTATAAATATGAAGAACCCTATGACATTGTCGTATTGACTGGACTGGTGGCGCTTTATGAAATTTGTTTTGAACAGTTTTGGAAGGCAGTCAAGGAAGTTTTATCTGAAAATGGAATAGAAGAGGCAGCCACAGGGTCACCCCGCAGTATTATAAAACTTGCTTATAGTGTGAATTTAATAAAAGATCAGGAAGTCTGGCTGGAGGCTCTGGTATCCAGAAACAATGTTGCTCATGCATATAATCAGGCGATTGCCATGGATATTGTAAAGAAGACCAAAGAACGGTATGTCGTCATGTTTCGGGAACTCAGATCGGAAATCAAAGAAAACTGGTTCTGATATTTGACCGTGTTTCTTCTATAATATATGTTTTTATTTTTGTTTCCTGAAAAAAACAAAAAAATCCCTTGCAATGGGAAAGAATATAAGATATAATCAAATCGTTGTGACCTTGATAGCGGTGAAGCGAGAGGTTGCTGTACCGGCAAAAGCCGGCGCAGGTTTTCCGTGGAGCGAATGTCAAGTTGTTAAAACTGGCGACAAGTCACTGTACGAATATTACAATCTATTTTTAATATTTAAAGATAGAGACGCAGTGTGTAAATCTTACGATACACACGGAGGAGTGTACAGTCACCACTTGTCGTGCTACAAGAAATTTATAGTGCGAAAAGGAGGCGGCTTTTTTTATGGCAGCAAGTCAAGTAATGAGAATTACATTAAAAGCGTATGATCATCAATTAATCGATGCTTCAGCAAAGAGTATCATCGAAACAGTAAAGAAAACAGGATCTAAGGTGAGCGGACCGGTACCGATGCCGACAAAGAAGGAAGTAGTTACCATCATCCGTGCAGTACACAAGTACAAAGATTCCAGAGAACAGTTCGAGCAGAGAACTCACAAGAGATTGATTGACATCATCACACCAACACAGAAGACAGTCGATGCATTATCTAAGTTAGAAGTACCGGCTGGTGTTTACATCGATATCAAGATGAAAACAAAATAGGAAGTTATCCCGCAGGGTTATGAACAAATAAGGAATCCCCTTAAGCTTTCATAGCGTCTAGGATGATTTTAACGTCAAGCGTTATAATCCGCTGTAGATTAAATAGGAGGAAATATCAATGAAAAAAGCGATTTTAACAACAAAAGTCGGAATGACTCAGATCTTTAACGAAGACGGAGTTTTAACACCGGTTACTGTACTGCAGGCTGGGCCTTGTGTCGTTACTCAGGTAAAGACAGAAGAAAACGATGGCTACGAAGCAGTTCAGGTCGGATTTGCAGATAAGAAAGAAAAGTCTGTAAACAAACCGGAGAAGGGACACTTCGACAAAGCAGGTGTTGCACCTAAAAAATTCGTGAGAGAATTCAAATTTGAAAATGCTTCTGAATACACAGTAGGTCAGGAAATCAAAGCTGACATTTTTGAAGCAGGAGATAAAATCGATGCAACTGCTACATCCAAAGGTAAAGGATATGCAGGTGGTATCAAACGTCACGGTTTAAGTACTGGTCCTAAGACACATGGTTCTAAGTATCACCGTCATGCAGGTTCCAATGGTATGGCTTCTGATCCGAGCAAAGTTTTCAAAGGGAAGAAAATGCCGGGACAGATGGGTTCTGAAAGAGTTACCATCCAGAATCTCGAAGTAGTAAAGGTTGATGCGGAAAATAACATTATTTTGGTAAAAGGTGCTGTACCAGGACCTAAGAAATCTTTAGTAATGTTAAAAGAATCAGTGAAGGCGTAGGCCTAGGGAAGGAGGACAATCAGATGGCAGAAGTATCTGTGTTAAACATGGAAGGAAATGAAGTTGAGAAATTAAATCTTAACGACGGCATCTTCGGTGTTGAAATAAATGAGCATTTAGTGCATTTGGCAGTTGTAAGCCAGTTAGCAAATAACCGTCAGGGTACACAGAGCGCGAAGACACGTTCAGAAGTACGCGGCGGCGGAAGAAAACCTTGGAGACAGAAGGGGACCGGTCATGCACGACAGGGATCTATCAGAGCTCCGCAGTGGACAGGCGGAGGAGTTGTATTTGCTCCGAAACCGAGAGAATATTCTAAGAAGTTAAATAAGAAGGAAAGAAGATTAGCTCTGAAATCCGCATTAACTTCCAGAGTCAATGAAAATAAGTTCATCGTAGTAGATGAGTTCAAATTTGACGATGTAAAGACAAAGAATGTTGCAAACATGTTAAACAACTTAAATGTAAAAAAAGCGTTGGTTATCATGGGAGATAAGAACGACAACTTAATCTTATCCGCAAGAAACATTCCTGGAGTAAAAACTGCTCTCACAAGCACCATCAACGTATATGATATCTTAAAATATGATACCGTTGTTGTTTCTAAAGAAGCAGTAGCAAATATCGAGGAGGTGTACGCATAATGGCAGACATCAAATATTATGACGTTATTTTAAAGCCGATTGTAACTGAAAAAAGTATGAATGCAATGGCAGAGAAAAAATACACTTTCTTAGTTCATCCGACTGCAACAAAATCTCAGATTAAAGAAGCAGTGGAAAAGATGTTCGAAGGAACAAAGGTTGCCAAAGTCAACACAATGAACTGCGACGGAAAGACAAAAAGACGTGGAATGACTTTTGGAAAGACCGCTAAGACAAAGAAAGCGATCGTACAGTTGACAGAAGAAAGCGCAGATATCGAGATTTTTGAGGGGTTATAGGCATTGAGCACTTAGAGAGTGCAAGCGAAAGCGCAGCATGAGCTTAGTGCGAAAGCCGTTACCGAGACTCAGTGAAGCCGAGCCGCAGGCGAAAGCTGAACGCTAGTCGAGTGTAACTACCTTAATATATTTTATTGAATCTATACGCAACAAAAGCGTGATATTAAATTGGAATTGAAAGGAGAAAGACATGGGAATCAAGACATATAACCCATATACACCTTCCAGAAGACATATGACCGGGTTAGATTTTACAGATGTGACAAAGAGCACACCGGAAAAATCTCTGACAACTTCTTTAAAGAAGACAGCCGGCCGTAATAATCAGGGTAAAATTACAGTAAGACACCGCGGAGGCGGAGTCAGAAGAAAATATAGAATTATCGACTTCAAGAGAAGAAAAGATGGTATTCCGGCAACAGTAACAGCTATCGAATACGATCCGAACAGAACAGCAAACATCGCACTGCTCACATACGCAGACGGTGAAAAAGCTTATATCATCGCTCCGAACAAATTAGCTGTAGGTGCTACAGTTATGAACGGTCCGGACGCTGAGATCAAAGTTGGAAACTGCTTACCGATGGCAAACATCCCGGTAGGTACAGAAATCCACAATATCGAAATGTATCCTGGAAAAGGCGGACAGTTAGTTCGTTCCGCGGGTAACTCCGCTCAGCTTATGGCGAAAGAAGGAAAGTATGCAACCCTTCGTCTTCCGTCAGGAGAGATGAGAATGGTTCCTGTTGTGTGCAGAGCTACGATCGGCCAGGTTGGAAACATCGAACATGACCTCGTAAACATCGGTAAAGCGGGACGTAAACGCCATATGGGATTCCGTCCTACAGTCCGCGGTTCTGTTATGAACCCTAATGACCATCCGCACGGTGGTGGTGAAGGTAAGACTGGTATCGGCCGTCCGGGTCCATGTACACCTTGGGGTAAACCGGCACTTGGTTTGAAGACACGCAAGAAACACAAACAGTCTAACAAGATGATCATTAGAAGAAGAGACGGTAAAAACGTTAAATAGTTTAAGGAGGTAACTTATGGCTCGCTCACTGAAAAAAGGACCATTTGCGGATGCAAGCTTATTGAAAAAAGTTGATGCAATGAACGAAGCTGGAGACAAAAATGTCATCAAGACATGGTCCCGCCGTTCCACAATCTTCCCATCCTTTGTAGGGCATACAATTGCCGTACATGACGGAAGGAAGCATGTGCCTGTATATATAACAGAAGATATGGTTGGACACAAACTCGGAGAGTTTGTTGCGACCAGAACATTCCGTGGTCATACAAAAGCAGAAAAGAAATCAGGAATCAGATAATCGATAGAGGAACGGAAGGAGGTTTCACAATCCATGGCTAAGAAATACAGCAGATCTCAGTACAAAAAAGAAAGAAATGCACAAAAAGATACGAGACCCAGCGCTACCTTATCCAATGCCAGAGTGTCTGTTACTAAGGCATGTTTCGTATTGGATGCGATCAGAGGAAAGAGCGTTCAGGAAGCACTTGGTATCTTATTATATAACCCAAGATACGCATCTAGTTTAATCGAAAAATTATTAAAGTCTGCAATTGCCAATGCAGAAAATAATAATGGAATGAATCCGGAAAACCTTTATGTTGCAGAGTGTTATGCAAACAAGGGACCAACAATGAAAAGAGTTAAACCTCGGGCACAGGGAAGGGCATACAGAATCGAACACCGTATGAGCCATATCACTGTTGTGCTTGACGAAAGATAGAAGGAGGCAATAATGGGACAGAAAGTTAATCCTCATGGTTTAAGAGTTGGTATTATCAAAGACTGGGATTCCAGATGGTATGCAGAAGGCAATTTTGCAGATAACCTGGTTGAAGATGATAAGATCAGAAAATATGTAAAGAAAAAATTATACAATGCAGGAATCTCCAGAATCGAAATCGAGAGAGCTTCCGACAGAGTAAAATTGATCGTTTATACAGCAAAACCTGGAGTAGTGATCGGAAAAGGCGGATCTGCCATTGAAGAACTGAAAAAAGAACTCCAGAAGATGACAGACAAGAAGCTGTTAATCGACGTAAAAGAAGTAAAAAGACCGGACAAAGACGCACAGTTAGTTGCAGAAAATATCGCACAGCAGTTAGAGAACCGTATCTCTTTCAGAAGAGCTATGAAGTCCTGCATGCAGAGAACGATGAGATCCGGAGCACAGGGAATTAAAACATCCGTTTCAGGACGCTTAGGCGGAGCTGATATGGCCCGTACAGAATTCTACAGCGAGGGAACAATTCCTCTGCAGACACTCCGTGCAGACATCGATTATGGATTTGCTGAAGCAGACACAACTTATGGTAAAGTCGGAGTTAAGACTTGGATTTACCATGGTGAAGTTCTTCCGACGAAAGAAAAGCAGGAAGGGGGAAATAAATAATGTTAATGCCTAAGAGAGTAAAACGCCGTAAACAGTTCCGCGGAAGCATGCGCGGAAAAGCGACTCGCGGTAATAAAATCACTTACGGAGAATTCGGTATCGTGGCAACAGAGCCGGCTTGGATCAGATCCAACCAGATCGAGGCAGCCCGTGTCGCTATGACCCGTTACATCAAGCGTGGTGGTAAGGTTTGGATTAAGATTTTCCCTGATAAGCCAGTGACAGCACAGCCTGCTGAAACTCGAATGGGTAAAGGTAAAGGTAACTTGGAATACTGGGTAGCAGTTGTAAAACCAGGACGCGTTATGTTTGAGATTTCTGGTGTAAGTGAAGAAGTTGCAAGAGAAGCTTTACGTCTTGCTGTTCATAAACTACCTGTTAAGTGTAAAATTGTTTCTCGTGAAGCTTTAGAAGGCGGTGACAACAGTGAAAACTAAAGAATTTGTAAAAGAGTTAAATAATAAATCTATTGATGAATTAAACAAAGAGCTAGTAGCTGCGAAAAAAGAATTATTCAACTTGAGATTCCAGAATGCAACAAATCAACTTGAGAACACAAGCAGAATCAAAGAAGTTAGAAGAAACATCGCTCGTATCCAGGGAGCGATTACAGCAAAGGCTAACGCTTAAATCGAAAGGAGGAATTTGTTGTGGAAAGAAATTTGAGGAAAACCCGTGTCGGGAAAGTTATAAGCGACAAGATGGATAAGACAATCGTAGTTGCAATCGAAGATAATGTAAAACATCCATTATATAAGAAAATCGTGAAGAGAACTTACAAGTTAAAAGCTCATGATGAAAATAATGAATGCCGTATCGGAGACAGAGTTAAAGTTATGGAAACAAGACCTCTCTCTAAGGACAAGAGATGGAGACTTGTGGAAGTAGTCGAAAAAGCGAAATAGGATTGTTCCATTAGGAAAGGAGAAACAGCATGATTCAACAGGAGTCAAGACTTAGAGTGGCTGACAACACTGGAGCAAAAGAAATCCTTTGCATCAGAGTGTTAGGTGGATCCACTAGAAGATATGCTAACATCGGCGATATTATTGTAGCTACGGTCAAAGATGCAACACCAGGTGGCGTTGTAAAAAAAGGTGATGTAGTAAGAGCCGTTGTTGTTCGTACGAAAAAAGGTGCCCGCCGTAAAGACGGATCTTATATTAGATTTGATGAAAACGCTGCAGTTATTATCAAAGAGGATATGAACCCGAGAGGAACTCGTATCTTTGGACCAGTGGCAAGAGAGCTCAGAGACAAAAAATTCATGAAGATTGTTTCATTAGCACCAGAAGTATTATAAGGAGGAAACACTGTGTCAGGAATTAGAATTAAAAAAGGCGATCTTGTAAAAGTCATCGCTGGAAAAGATAAGGGTAAAGAAGGCAAAGTTGTTGCAATCGACCACAAGAAGAATACTGTCATCGTTGAAGGTGCTAATATGCTTACTAAACATACCAAACCAAGCGTACAGAACCAGCAGGGCGGTATTGTGACAGAAGAAGGCCCGATCCATATTTCCAACGTGATGTTCGTTCATAACGGAAAAGCTACAAAGATCGGCTACAAAGTAGAAGACGGTAAAAAAGTCCGTGTTGCAAAGGCAACCGGAGATGTGATTGATTAATAAAGAGAGGAGGTTTCGGACAGTTGAGTAGATTAAAAGAACAGTATACCAACGAAATCATGGAAGCCATGATGAAGAAATTCGGATATAAAAATATTATGCAGGTACCAAAGCTCGAGAAGATCGTGATCAACATGGGCGTTGGTGAAGCAAAAGAAAATAAAAAGCTCTTAGATGCTGCTGTTGCAGATATGGAAACGATCTCCGGACAGAAAGCGATCGTAACCAAGGCAAGAAAATCTGTTGCTAACTTCAAGTTAAGAGAAGGAATGCCGATCGGATGCAAGGTTACATTAAGAGGCGAGAGAATGTACGAGTTTGCTGATCGTCTGATCAACCTGGCACTGCCTCGTGTACGTGACTTCAGGGGTGTAAGCCAGAACTCTTTTGATGGAAGAGGAAACTACGCATTAGGAATCAAAGAACAGTTAATTTTCCCGGAAATTGAATACGACAAAGTGGATAAAGTCAGAGGTATGGATGTGATTTTTGTTACAACAGCCAACACAGACGAAGAAGCTCGTGAATTATTAACCTTATTTGGTATGCCGTTTAAGAAATAGTTAGGAGGGTTCCCATGGCTAGAAAGTCAATGGTATTAAAGCAACAGAGAAAACAGAAGTTTTCAACAAGAGAATATAGCCGTTGTAGGATTTGTGGACGTCCACATGCTTACTTGAGAAAATACGGAATCTGCAGAATCTGCTTCCGTGAGTTAGCGTACAAAGGACAGATTCCAGGCGTGAAAAAGGCCAGCTGGTAAGAATAGGGAAGGAGGAACAAACAATGACAATGAGCGATCCGATTGCAGATATGCTTACAAGAATCCGTAATGCAAACACTGCGAAACATGATACCGTAGAAATTCCTGCTTCTAAGATGAAGGTTGCGATTGCTGAAATCCTTTTAAAAGAAGGTTTCATCAAAGCATTCGACATTAAAGAAGAAGGTGCATATAACAACATCGTTATCACATTAAAGTACGGCCAGGATAAGAGTGAAAAGATCATTACAGGTCTTAAGAGAATCTCTAAACCAGGACTCCGTGTATATGCCAACTCAGAAGAACTTCCTAAAGTATTAGGCGGACTTGGAGTGGCAATCATTTCAACAAACAAAGGTGTTCTTACAGACAAAGAAGCAAGAAAAGAACACGTAGGCGGAGAAGTACTTGCGTTTGTATGGTGACCTAGAGCACTTAGCGAAGTCAAGCGTTAGCGCAGACTGAGGTTAGTGCGAAGGTCGTTCGGAGGAACTTAATGAGGGCGAGCTGCAGGCGAAGGCCGAATTTAGTGAACCGAACTTCCTTACAAAAGGCTTGCGTAAGCTTCAAACAAATTTTTTAACTTGAATTTATCTTATTGTTAAACTTTATATTATATAATAAAACGAATTCTGAAAACAGAAAGGACGCCCAGTCCTTTCCGACAATTTAAGGAGGTAACCTATGTCTCGTATAGGTAGATTGCCAATCGATATCCCTCAGGGAGTTGAGGTTAAGATTGAAGAAGGAAACAAAGTGACTGTAAAAGGTCCTAAAGGAACACTGGAAAAGAATCTTCCGGTGGAAATGGAAATTAAATTAGAAGACAACCAGATCGTGGTATCCAGACCGAATGACTTAAAGAAGATGAAATCCTTACACGGGTTGACCAGATCTTTGATCGCCAACATGGTGACTGGAGTGTCTCAGGGATATGAAAAGAAGCTTGAAATCAACGGTGTTGGTTACAGAGCACAGAAAAAAGGAAAAGAAATCACTTTCAACCTTGGATTTTCACATCCGGTAGCAATGACAGATCCAGAAGGCATCGAAACTGAAATGGACGGTCAGAATATCATTATCGTTAAAGGTATTGATAAAGAAAAAGTTGGACAGTACGCTGCGGAAATCAGAGAATTAAGAAAACCTGAGCCTTACAAAGGAAAAGGTATTAAATATGCTGATGAAGTTATCAGACGTAAAGTCGGTAAGACTGGTGCGAAGTAAAGGAGTGAGATAGGATGATTAAAAAACAGTCAAGAAGCAAAGTTCGTGCGAAAAAACATTTAAAGCTTCGTAATCATATTAGCGGAACAGCGGAGAAACCGCGTTTAAGCGTATTCAGAAGCAATAATCATATGTACGCTCAGATCATTGATGACACCGTTGGAAATACTTTAGTATCAGCATCCACTTTACAGAAAGACGTAAAAGCTGATTTGGAGAAGACTAACGATGTAAAAGCGGCAGCTCACTTAGGAAAAGTGATTGCTGAGAGAGCAGTTGCAAAAGGTATCTCCACCGTTGTTTTTGACAGAGGCGGATTTATTTATCAGGGAAAAGTAAAAGCATTAGCAGACGCAGCACGTGAAGCTGGTCTTAAATTCTAACAGGAGGAAATCAAATGAAGCGTACAATGATCGACCCTAGCCAGTTAGAGCTGGAAGAAAAAGTTGTATCTATCAAACGTGTTACCAAAGTAGTAAAAGGTGGACGTAATTTCAGATTCGCAGCATTAGTTGTTGTTGGAGATAAGAACGGACACGTTGGTGCAGGATTAGGAAAAGCAATGGAAATTCCAGAAGCGATCCGCAAAGGAAGAGAAGCGGCTGCTAAGAAATTAGTGGAAGTACCGATTGACGAAAAAGGAAGTACACCGCATGATTTTACAGGTAAATTCGGAAGTGCGTCTGTATTATTAAAGACATCTCCGGAAGGTACTGGAATCATCGCAGGAGGACCTTCCCGTGACGTATTGGAGCTTGCAGGATACAAGAATATCCGTTCTAAGTCTTTAGGATCCAACAACAAGCAGAACGTTGTTCTCGCTACGATCGAAGGACTTAAAAACTTAAAAACTCCAGAAGAAGTAGCAAAGCTTCGCGGAAAATCTGTAGAAGAGCTCTTAGGTTAGGAGGAACATGAAAATGGCAGATAAATTAAAAATTACTTTAGTAAAATCTACAATCGGTGCCATTCCAAAGCATAGAAAGACAGTGGAAGCTTTAGGACTCAAGAAGTTAAACAAAACTGTTGAAATGCCGGATAATGCAAGTGTCAGGGGAATGATTCATCAGGTTCAGCATTTAGTAAAAGTAGAAGAAATTTAATTGTAGATTAGGAGGTGCGAAGGATGGAATTATCAAACTTACGCCCTGCAGACGGATCTAAGCACAGCGACAACTTCAGAAGAGGTCGCGGACATGGTTCAGGAAATGGAAAAACTGCAGGTAAAGGACATAAAGGACAGAAAGCCCGTTCCGGCGGCGGAGTAAGACCGGGATTTGAAGGCGGACAGATGCCTTTATACAGACGTATTCCAAAGAGAGGCTTCACTTGCATTAACTCTAAAGAAATCATTGGAATCAACGTATCAGCATTAGAAAGATTTGAAGACGGAGCCGAAGTTTCTATTGAGACTTTAGTAGAAGCGGGAATCGTTTCTAATCCGAAAGACGGAGTCAAAATCTTAGGCAGTGGAGAACTCACAAAGAAACTTACAGTAAAAGCAAATGCTTTCAGTGCAGGGGCAAAAGAAAAGATCGAAGCTCTTGGAGGAAAAGCCGAGGTGATTTAGTATGGCGAATGCATTGACAAATGCGTTTAAAAACAAAGAACTAAGGAAAAAGCTTGCGTTTACGGTGATCATTCTGATCGTCGTGCGCTTCGGGTCACAACTGCCGATTCCAGGAATCGATACTGCCCAGGTGACTGCATATTTAAAGAGTACATTGGGAGATTCATTCAATCTCCTGAACTCTTTTACCGGCGGGTCCTTTTTGCAGATGTCTGTATTTGCACTGAGTGTTACGCCATATATTACATCTTCCATCATCATGCAGCTGATGACGATCGCTATCCCTGCATTGGAGGAGATGCAGAAAGACGGCGAAGATGGAAGAAAGAAAATAGCTAAGATTACGAGATACGTTACGGTTGTATTAGGACTCATTGAGTCCGCCGGTATGACCATAGGTTTCAGCCGCAGCGGTGCGCTGGGACCGGAACACACAAATTTTACCATTGTAACGATGATCATTGCCCTGACAGCGGGTGCGATCCTCGTTATGTGGCTTGGTGAGCGTATCACGGAAAATGGTATTGGAAACGGTATTTCTATCATCCTGTTGATCAACATCGTATCAGGAATGCCGAAAGATTTTTATGCGCTCTATAATCAGTTTATGAAAGGCAAACAGATCGGACCGGCACTGATTGCCGGATGTGTGATCGCAGCCGTTGTGCTGTTCACTGTCGTGTTCGTTATCATTCTTTCAGACGCTGAACGCCATATTCCGGTACAGTATTCAAAAAAAGTTCAGGGAAGGAAAATGGTCGGCGGCCAGTCAAGCCATATTCCGCTGAAAGTGAATACAGCCGGAGTTATCCCGATTATCTTCGCCTCATCTATCATGCAGTTCCCGCTGATTATTCAGCAGCTGTTTAAGTATGAGAGCAATGGATTTATGGGAAAGGTTCTGCACAGTTTAAGTTCGTCCACATGGTTTGACGCAAATCATCCGAAGAGATCGCTGGGTCTTCTTATATATATTGTACTTGTTGTTATTTTTGCATATTTCTATACATCGATTACTTTTAATCCTCTGGAAATTTCAAATAACATGAAGAAACAGGGAGGATTTGTACCGGGTATCCGTCCGGGCAAACCGACAGTAGATTATTTAAACAAGATCTTAAAATATATTATTTTTATAGGTGCAGCTGGACTAACAATTGTAGCAGTCATTCCGTTTTTCTTTAACGGTGTATTTAGTGCTCAGGTTTCTTTTGGCGGAACTTCTATCATCATCGTGGTTGGAGTCATATTAGAGACGATCAAGCAGATTAAATCTCAATTGTTAGTGCAAAACTATACTGGTTTTTTAAATGACTAATGTGCGATAAGCTGTAGGGAATTCTACAGCTTATTTGTGCATTACATAATGTAAGGAGGATTCATTATGAAGATTATTATGTTGGGGGCTCCAGGAGCAGGAAAGGGAACTCAGGCAAAGCAGATTGCAGAGCAGTATAACATTCCGCATATTTCGACCGGTGACATTTTCAGGGCGAATATCAAGAATGGAACCGAGCTTGGCAAAAAAGCCAAAGAGTATATGGACCAGGGACTGCTGGTTCCGGATGAGCTGGTAGTTGATCTTGTGGTTGACAGGATTGAGAAAGACGACTGCCAAAAGGGCTTCATTTTAGATGGATTCCCAAGGACGATTCCTCAGGCAGAAGCGTTGGATGCGGCTCTCGCGGCAAAAGATATGAAAATTGATTATGCGCTGGATATCGAGGTTCCCGATGAGAATATCATCGACCGGATGTCCGGAAGACGTTCCTGCAGGGAATGCGGTGCGATCTTCCACGCAAAATATAATCCTCCGAAATCAGAAGGAATCTGTGATATATGCAGCGGCGAGCTGATCCTCCGAGATGACGACAAGGAAGAGACAGTGAAGAAAAGGCTGGATGTTTATCACGAACAGACCGCACCGCTGATTTCTCACTATAAGAGTGCAGGCAGCCTGCATGAGATCGACGGCACAAGGCACATTGATGTAGTATTTGATGAGATCAAAAGCATTTTAGAGGCATAAGATTAACATGGCAGTGACGATCAAATCAAAAAAAGAAATCGAACAAATGAGAGAGGCCGGTAAGATCTTGGAAGAGACGCATGACCGTTTGGCCGAGATCATCAAACCGGGAATTTCTACTTTAGAGATTGACCAGTTCGGGGAAAAGATCATAAGGGAATACGGGTGTATTCCTTCTTTTCTGAATTACAATGGTTACCCGGCATCCATCTGTGTGTCTGTCAATGACGAAGTGGTCCACGGCATCCCAAAGAAGGAGCGGATCTTAAAGGACGGAGATATTGTCAGCCTGGATGCAGGGGTCATCTATCAGGGATACCACTCTGACGCCGCCAGGACCTATGGCGTCGGGGAGATCTCAGAGGAAGCAGCCCGCCTGATCAGGGTCACAAAGGAAAGCTTTTTTGAAGGTATGAAGTTTGCCAAAGAAGGGAATCATCTATTTGACATTTCCGAGGCAATTCAGAGATACGTAGAGAATAATGGCTATTCTGTGGTGAGAGACCTGGTGGGCCATGGGATCGGAACTCATCTTCATGAGGACCCCCAGATCCCAAACTTCAAGGAACGAAGAAAAGGCATGAAGCTCAGGGCAGGAATGACACTGGCTGTAGAACCGATGGTGAACGCCGGAACATGGAAAGTGGAATGGCTTTCTGATGACTGGACCGTTGTAACGGCAGACGGAAGCCTTGCCGCCCATTATGAAAATACAATCTTAATAACCGAAGATGGTTACGAATTATTATCATTATCAAAGTAGAAAAAGGAGTCGGAAAAATGGCAAAGTCAGAAGCAATTGAAGTAGAAGGAATCGTATTGGAGAAACTGCCGAATGCGATGTTTAAGGTAGAGATCGAGGGAGGACATGTGATTTTGGCACATATCAGCGGAAAGCTCAGAATGAATTACATCAAGATCCTTCCGGGTGACAAGGTTACTCTTGCACTTTCTCCGTATGACCTGTCAAAGGGAAGAATTATTTGGAGAGATAAATAAGAAAAGCCTTGAAAATCAGATAGCATGATGATATAATTGAATCCGAACGTTTTGAGAAAGGAGAATTACAAGTGAAAGTTAGAGCATCTGTAAAACCTATGTGTGAAAAATGCAAGGTAATTAGAAGAAAAGGTTCTGTCAGAGTGATCTGTGAGAATCCGAAGCACAAACAGAGACAGGGATAATTTCTATTTCACGTAGCAAGGATTCCTATCTTTGTTCTTTGTGTGTTTATATTACTGTATCCAAGGTACCATACAGTAATACTTTTTGTTAGGCGGCTGCAGTATGGAACGCAGATTCCATGCTGATATTTATATAGATAAAATCGTAGTCAGGCTAGAGACATATATATCATTTCACCGTACGCGGATATATGGATTGCCCCTGAACAACATTAAAATGAATAATTTTTGGAGGAAGAAAAAACATGGCTCGTATTTCAGGTGTTGATTTACCAAGAGAAAAACGTGTGGAGATTGGACTTACCTATATTTATGGAATCGGTCTTACAAGCTCTAAACGTATTTTATCAGAAGCAAATGTAAACCCGGATACTCGTGTACGTGACCTGACAGATGATGAAGTTCGCAGAATCAGCGAAGTTATCTCTGAGTCACAGACAGTAGAGGGAGACTTAAGAAGAGAAATCGCTCTTAATATCAAGAGATTAAAAGAAATAGGATCTTACAGAGGAAAACGCCATAGACAGGGACTGCCTTGCCGTGGACAGAAGACAAAGACAAATGCCAGAACATGTAAAGGTCCTAAGAAAACTGTTGCAAACAAGAAAAAATAACAGCTTACACATGGGCCATCAGATCTTTGATGGTATACTTTGGACGGAAACACATGACACGCCCCGTTGGGTTGTCAGGTTTTCTGGCTGTTTAGTGGATATGGTTTAGTTTAAAGAAAGGTAAAGAGTTAATTATGGCTAAAGTTACAAAAAAAGCGGCTAAAAAACGTGTGAAAAAGAATGTTCAGCACGGACAGGCACACATTCAGTCATCTTTTAATAATACAATCGTTACATTAACTGATGCTCAGGGAAATGCTCTTTCTTGGGCCAGTGCAGGTGGATTAGGATTCAGAGGATCCAAAAAATCTACTCCTTATGCGGCACAGATGGCTGCTGAGACAGCGACAAAAGCAGCATTAGTACACGGTTTGAAAACAGTGGACGTTATGGTGAAAGGACCGGGATCAGGAAGAGAAGCAGCAATTCGTGCTTTATCAGCTGCTGGTCTGGAAGTTACAAGCATCAAAGATGTAACACCGGTACCTCACAATGGATGTCGCCCACCAAAACGCAGAAGAGTTTAATTTA
>NZ_FR889179.1:0-7922 GCF_000432215.1 Anaerostipes sp. CAG:276 | reverse complement strand
CTCCAGTCTTAAAAAGATGTAGATCCTTAGGCCTCGATCCTGTATTTTTAGGAATCGACAAAAAGTCTAACAGAACCTCAACAAGAGGAAATAGAAAAAAGAGTGAGTACGGACTTCAGCTCCGTGAAAAACAGAAAGCGAAGTTTATCTACGGTGTATTAGAAAAACCGTTCAGAAATTACTACGCAAAAGCAGAAAAAATGAAAGGTCAGACAGGTGTAAACCTTATGACACTTCTGGAACTGAGACTTGACAATGTATTATTCCGTCTCGGATTCGGAAGAACAAGAAAAGAATGCAGACAGATCGTTGACCACAAGCATGTGCTTGTAAACGGCAAAACTGTCAACATCCCTTCTTACAGAGTATCTGTAGGTGATGTGATTGAGATCAAAGAAAACCACAAAACTTCTCCTAGATACAAAGAAATCTTAGAAGTAACCGGCGGAAGAATGGTTCCTTCTTGGTTAGAAGCAAACCAGGAAGCACTGAGCGGAACTGTAAAGGAATTACCTGCAAGAGAAGAGATCGACGTTCCTGTAAATGAGACACTGATCGTCGAGTTATATTCTAAATAATCGTAATAACCCTCAACAAATTCCTAACCCAGAAGGAGGGCTTAAATGTTTGAATTTGAAAAGCCAAATATTGAGATTAGTGAGATTTCTGAAGATAACCGTTTCGGACGTTTTGTAGTCGAGCCGTTAGTGCGCGGCTACGGAACGACACTCGGAAATTCCTTAAGGAGGATCATGCTCTCATCTCTGCCGGGCGCTGCAGTCAGTGCTGTAAAGATCAAAGGTGTGCTGCATGAGTTCAGTTCCGTTCCGGGAGTGAAAGAGGATGTCCCTGAGATCATCATGAACATCAAGTCCCTGGCGATTAAGAATAACAGTTCTACGGACGAACCAAAACAGGCCTTTATTGAGTGCTCCGGAAGCGGTGTCGTGACTGCCGGTGACATCAAGGCTGACAGTGATATCGAGATTTTAAATCCTGATATGGTCATCGCGACATTGAGCGGAGATGACGCACATCTGGATATGGAACTTACGATCACAAAAGGCCGCGGTTATGTCGGTGCCGACAAAGCAGACAAGGAAGGCAACTCTATCGATGAGATTGCAGTCGATGCAATCTATACTCCGGTAGAGCGTGTGAATCTAAAGGTGGAAAATACCCGTGTGGGACAGGTGACAGACTACGATAAACTTACTTTGGATGTCTTTACAAACGGAACCCTTTCACCGGACGAGGCGGTCAGCCTCGCTGCCAAAGTATTGTGCGAACATCTGAACCTGTTCGTAGATCTCTCCGAGAATGCCAAGACAGCAGAAGTCATGGTTGAAAAGGAAGATGACGAGAAAGAAAAGGTTCTGGAGATGAGCATTGATGAACTGGAATTATCCGTTCGCTCTTATAACTGCCTGAAGAGAGCAGGAATCAATACTGTGGAAGAACTGACCAACAAGACTTCAGAAGATATGATGAAGGTCCGCAACTTAGGACGTAAATCATTGGAAGAAGTTCTTGCGAAATTAAATGAACTTGGATTGGCATTAAATTCAGGGGATGAATAAGAAATCATAAAAAGACCCGCCTAGGCTGAAGGTATGAAGTAAGCATGGCGAAAAATCACAGGAGGTCATTATAATGGCAAAATACAGAAAATTAGGAAGAACATCTTCTCAGAGAAAAGCATTACTGCGTTCACAGGTAACCGATCTTTTATACAGAGGAAAGATCGTTACAACTGAAGCAAAGGCAAAAGAGATCCGCAAGATCGCTGAGAAATTGATCGCAATGGCAGTCAGAGAAAAAGACAACTTTGAGACAGTCACTGTTGACGCTAAAGTAGCAAAGAAAGACAGCGACGGAAAACGTGTCAAAGAAGTTGTTGACGGAAAGAAAGTCACTGTATATGAGACAGTGAAAAAAGAGATCACAAAGGATATGCCTTCCCGTCTTCATGCCAGAAGACAGATGTTAAAGGTATTATATCCGGTAAAAGAAGTTCCGACAGAGCTTGCAGGCAAAAAAGCCAACACAAAGACTGTTGATCTTACAGAAAAGTTATTTAACGAATATGCACCGAAGTATGCCGATAGAAATGGTGGGTATACAAGGATCGTAAAGATCGCACAGCGTAAAGGTGACGGTGCCTTAGAAGTATTGATCGAATTAGTATAATAAGAGCCATATTTTGAAAAAGAAGCAGATTTTATCCTGCTTCTTTTTTTGCCATGAATTTTGGGCCGGAGACGCTTTCTATAAATTCTCAGTACCATCAAATCAAAAACGGATGAAATCGTGTAAATATAATTTCATCCGTTTTTTGAATTGCTTTTTTATAATTCTGTGCGCTTTTTAAGTAGGAAGCTGCCGCAGATCAGGCTTCCGGAAAGGATCAGAAGTAGAGAAGGGAAACTGCGGTGTGTATCGGCTGTATTGGCCGTACTGCCGACGTAGCCCTGTCCTTTGGAATCTGATTTAGAGATTTTTTTATTGGACGCGGTTTTTTGTACAATGTCTTTTTTTCCTATAGCAGTTTTGCTGAGGGAAGTATTCTTTTTATTAGAGGTATTCTTATCTCCTCCGGCAGAAGTTGTATTGACAGCAGATTCTGAGGCTGCAGCAGCCTGGTCCTTATATACAAGGGTATAAACAGAAAACCGGTCGGTCTCGACTGTTACCTTGTCAGGCTCTGTACTTAAATTGTTCAGAGTGTCAGCACTGTAGATTCCGTCGGATTCTTCGTGGATGCGGATCACCTGGAACTGTCTGTTTTCTTTTCGGTATTCTTCCGGGACCTCAAAGGTTAGCCTTAATGGTGAGGCTAAGGTATGGATACTCTCCGGCACATCGTCAATTACCTTCATGAGATTGAGATCCAGGATGACAGCAGGCTGAGTCTGGGTGCGGTGCATTTCCTTCTCTAGGAGTTTGCTGATATCTGTAGGCGGATCAGATACGGGAGAAGAATTCAGGACAATTTCTATACTGCTTCCGGTGTTTATTTTTTCCCGGTCTTCCTGCGTCAGAAAATGGTCTGCATCGCTGTTTTCCAAGGCCACCCCAGGGGCTTCCGGGGGCTGCTGTACGGCGATGGAGCCGGAAGGTGTATTATAAGAAGCAATCTTCCAGAACGCAGAGTCCGCTGTTTCATTGTAGTTTAAAGTTCCGTTTCTCAGTGCAAACCAATTTTGTTCTGCACCGCTGCCATGGAACGTCACTGCAGTTTTTCCGGCTGAAAGTCCTGTAACTTTTAAAAGTGTCGGGACACCGTCAGATTTTGGTTCAAAGGAACTGACTGTAATCGGATGGCTTACTGATAAAGTATCAAAATGAGCAATACCGTCAAAAGTTGATGCGCTGTCTTTTATGATAAGATCAGATCCTGTTTTGCAGGACAGGGAATTTCCCTTGAGCAAAAGGCCTCCCCAGAGAAATTCTGTTTTACTGTTGGTGACGGTCATAGCGGCCTGTGAGGACTCTGTCAGACTCCTGGAACTCTTGTCATCCACTTCACCGACTAAGATGTAGTCGCCGTAGTACATGGTTCCTTCATATTCGCTTCCCTTTACATTTTCGAGGGAAAAAGAAATTTTTCCAGATTTGGCGGAACCTCCGCTGATGGATTCTCCGCCTCCCACAATAGTGCCTACGATTTCACTGTCTTTGTAAAGGGTAGAGCAGGTACCTTTTACATCTGCGCTGGAGCCCTGACCTGAAGCCTGACCGCCGGTGTGAAAAGCAGCGGCTGCCAGATTGCCGAACTGTTCCTGTACCGGAGAGACAGAATTGACTACATTCAGTGTAACAGAACCGTTTACATCAGCAGAACCTCCGCCGGAAGCGGTACCCCCTGCAGTTACATAGCCGTATATACTGGAACAGTTGGTCAGATTGGCAGTGATACTGCCGGAAACATCGGCGCAGGCATGATTACTCGCATCCCCGCCGCCGTGGAAGATCATGACTTCATTTCCGCTTCCTGCAAAGGAAGAGGTGATGGAGCCGCAGCTTGCATGAGCGTTGGCTCCGCTGGCATAACCGCCCGAATATACTTCACGGATGTCTACACTTTTCATTGTACAGGAAACAGAACCAGATACATCTGCGGAGGCTTTACCGTCCCCGTTTGCTGTGGCATAGCCGCCTCCGCGCAGAGAATATGTCCTGCTCGTGACACTTATGTTTACTGAGGCTACATCCGCTGAGGCATTATATGCTCCGGTGGTATACGCATAGCCGCCTCCGTATAGGTTGCCATGGTTGCTGGACGGGACAGAGGGAATGTCAACAGTAACAGATCCGGATACATTGGCACTGGCATTTCCCTTGGATGCATTGGCATATCCTCCTCCATACACTGAAGAAGCATTCACAGTACCTGAGACTTTAATGGAGACATTTCCACTTAGATCCGCATTTCCGGTACCATCGGAAAAACCTCCTCCATATATTCTGGACACCTGTACATTTTGGATGTCAATCGTTACATTTCCTTTTGCGGGTTTATTTTTTCCTCCGCCATAGATTGTAAAACCGCTCGTAACCGATGTGTCAGACAGACGGGAATTACCGGAGGCATCAAAGACATAGGCTTTGCCGTCGGAATCCTTCTTGATCACGATGGAAGTGCCCTGAGCATAGAGTGTACTGCCTTCGATCATGATTTCCTGATCACTTGCAGCAGTTTTTTTCATTTTCACGTCTTTTTCAGATACTCCTTCATTGGAAATTTTGGCTGCAGCTGAGTTTTGGGAATCTGTCGTCTCTTTCTTTGAGGTCTCGGTAACCTCTGGTTCAGGCGCTGCAGTTGTCTGCTGACTTTCGGCTGTCTCTGTCGGCCTGTCAGCAGATGCAGGTTTTTCTTCCTCAGATGCAGCCACATTCTCTGAAGAGGATGCCGCCTGAAGGTCCTTCTTTGCTTCCAGCGGTTCCTCCGCTGCATAACTTAAGTTGCCCAGAGTTGCAAGGCCGAGTGCAAGAAATATTGCGGTTAGCCACGCAGCAGGCTTTTTCAAGCGTTTCATAGTAATCTCCCCCTTATTTGATATGTTGTCATGATACTAAAATAAAAAACTCCGGCGGTATCCTGCCGGAGTCGATTTTATCTTAAAAAATGCAACGTAAGTCAAACTGCATAGAAAATATGCAGTACAAAATCCATCGAGAGGGCTATGAAAGTACAATAGTCCCGTAGGTAAAATGGAGCAACCAGCTGCCGTACCAGTAAATGGTTTAGGCCCTTGGCTTTGCGTCACCGGATTTCCCCGGTTTTGCCAAAATATAAAGACCATTTTAAGCGGTGCTTATTTCTACCCTAAGTATATGGTCTAACAGTAGGAATGTCAATGAATACCTATTGTTTCCAGAGAATTTTATTGATATAATGGAGCATATGTCAAAGGAGAAACCAATGTCAATATTACAGATCAAAGATTTAATTCATCAATATATAACGTATGGGGAGAAGGAAGAGGAAACTCAGACAATAAATGCCGTAAATGGTGTGGATATGTCGGTGGAAAAAGGGGAGTTCATTGCCATTCTTGGACACAACGGCTCCGGCAAATCTTCCCTGGCAAAACATATCAACGGACTGCTGCAGCCCACATCCGGCTCTGTTTGTTTAAAGGGTATGGATACAAGAGACCATGAAAAGCTCCTGAAGATCCGCCAAAGTGCAGGCATTGTATTTCAAAACCCGGACAACCAGATTGTCGGTTCTGTAGTAGAAGAAGATGTAGCCTTCGGCCCGGAAAATATCGGCGTTCCCACAAAAGACATCTGGAGTCGCGTGGCAGGGGCACTGGAGGGCGTCGGGATGACCGCTTACCGCAGTGCAAGCCCCAATCATTTATCCGGCGGACAGAAACAGCGCATAGCCATTGCAGGGATCATGGCTATGGAACCGGAGTGTATTATCTTGGACGAGCCCACCGCGATGCTGGATCCTAAGGGAAGGCAGGATGTTTTGTCCCTGTCCAGGGAACTAAACAAAGAAAAAGAGATCACGATCATTTTAATCACACATGATATGGAAGAGGTACTGTTGGCTGACAAAGTGTTTGTCATGGATCAGGGAAAGGTCGTAATGAGCGGAACGCCAAAGGAAGTGTTTGCCCATGTTAAGGAGCTGAAAGGGTACGGGCTTGAAGTTCCGTTTGCCACAGAGCTTGCTTACGAGCTTAAAAAGGAGGGTATCAGGCTTTCTGATGCGATAACGACAAGGGAAGAACTGGTGGAAGAGTTATGTCAATTAGTTTAGAAAAAGTAAGTTATATATATGAAGATAATTCGGATATAAAGAAGCCCGCGCTGATCGATATAGATTTAGAGATCGGAGAGGGAGAATTTATCGGCATCATCGGACACACGGGATCGGGTAAGTCTACGCTGATCCAGCATCTGAACGGTCTCATGGAACCTACAAAAGGAAGGGTGTATTTTGAGGGAAAGAATATCCACGATGACAATTATGATATCAAGAGCCTCCGGGGAAAGGTCGGCCTGTGTTTTCAGTATCCGGAACACCAGCTGTTTGAGACAACCATACTGGAGGATGTCTGTTTCGGCCCTATGAACTTTGGGGCATCCAAAGAAGAAGCTGTCAAAGCCGCGAAGGAGGCACTCAAAGACGTGGGGATCTCAGAAGAACTGTTCGGAAAGTCGCCGTTTGAACTGTCCGGAGGACAGAAGCGCAGAGTAGCTATCGCAGGCATTCTGGCAATGAAGCCTGAATATTTTATTCTGGATGAACCGACCGCCGGTCTGGACCCTGAGGGAAGGGTACAGCTTTTAGAACTGCTGAAGCGTCTCAATCAGGAACAGGGTATCACGATCATACTTGTATCCCACAGTATGGAAGACATTGCATCCTATGTAGACAGGATGATCGTCATGAACCGTGGGCGGCTGGAATTTGACGGGGATAAGGAAGAGGTGTTTTCCCATCAGGAAGAACTGGAGCAGATGGGACTGTCCGTACCGTTTTTCAGACTCCTGGCCAATGATCTGAAAGAAAAAGGATTTCCTGTTGAGGGAGAGATCCTGACTCTTGAAGATGCCAGGAGGGCAATCCTAAAAACATTAAAGAAGGAACAAACATATGATTAAAGACATCACCATAGGACAATATTACAGATCAGATTCTATTCTTCACCGGCTGGACCCGAGGGTAAAGCTGGTGGGGACATTGATTTTTGTCATAACCTTGTTTTTCTCAAAGTCCCCGCTGACTTATGCGGCTTCTCTGCTGTTTTTGGCTTTGATGATCGGCCTTTCCACTGTACCCCTTTCTTTTATTGTCAGGGGGCTGAAAGCCGTTGGCGTTATTTTGCTTTTTTCCGTTGTCATCAATATTTTCTTCATACCGGGGGAGGCGATCGTACATTTCGGGGTTATCAGGATCACCAAAGAAGGAGTCATCACAGCCGTTTATCTGGGCACAAGGCTGGTGATGCTTGTATTGGGCACTTCCCTTATGACCTTTACGACCACACCCAACGAACTCACAGACGGGCTCGAAAAGTCCCTGGGATTTTTGAAGCTGATCAAAATTCCTGTGCATGAGATTGCGATGATGATGTCGATTGCCCTAAGATTTATCCCGATCCTCACAGAGGAGCTGGACAAGATCATGAAGGCCCAGACTGCAAGGGGAGTGGATTTTAAAAATGGAAGTTTTCTGCACCGGATGAAGAGCATGGTGCCGATCGTAGTGCCGCTGTTTGTGGCGGCGGTAAGGAGAGCCAATGACCTGGCCCTGGCCATGGAATCCAGGTGCTACCACGGAGGGGACGGACGGACGAAGATGAAGCCTCTCAAATACTGCAGAAGAGACCTGCTGGCCTATCTGTTTTTGGCTTTGTTTTTGGCACTGATGATTTACCTGGGATTTTTCTGTCCGATCG
>NZ_FR889178.1:81079-120731 GCF_000432215.1 Anaerostipes sp. CAG:276 | reverse complement strand
TGGCAAGCCAGAGATCTTCTTATGTACACGGTGTGACCATCAATGTAGCCGGTGGAAAGACCAGAGGATAAGAATAAAACACAAAAGTTGTATTACATAAGAAAGGTACTGCATGTTTAACGTGCAGTACCTTTTAATTTCATATACAAAAGCGGGTAAGGATTGCCCTGTTCGTCATGATCGGTTCGTTTACAGACCTGAAAGCCCATGTGTTCATAAAAGCCCCTGGCGAGCGGATTTTGTTCATTGACAGCCAGCTCATTGATGGAATAGTTTTCGATCCCATATTGAATTAACTTTTTTCCCAGGCCTTTTCCTCTTTCTTCCGGTGAAAG
The DNA here is from genome assembly GCF_000432215.1 of Anaerostipes sp. CAG:276. Lineage (NCBI taxonomy): Bacteria > Bacillati > Bacillota > Clostridia > Lachnospirales > Lachnospiraceae > Anaerostipes > Anaerostipes sp. CAG:276. The sequence goes on along the minus strand of NZ_FR889178.1, from coordinate 120,396 downwards.
AAACAGCATTTCGAGTACTTGATTTTCCAGTCCCATAAATGCAACAGGACAGTTATTTTCGTCTTCTGCAATAATCAAATGAGAAATATTTTTTAATGCTTCCGGAACATATCTTTTAATATTTGATATTTCGTCAGCTGACAAAAAAAGATGTGTTTTTTTAACAGAATCCTCCCACACTTTTAACAGCTGTTCTATCAGCAATGGAGTTCTTTCTTTTACTTCAGTAATTCTCATATTTTCCCCCGTATAATATCTGATTTTTATTTTAATGTTTGTTTCTGATTATAACATGGAATGCAGCGGCGTAACCGCCGAGATAAAGAAAATATACCAGAAAATAATAATCCATAGTTCCTGCCGGATCATGTCTGATAGTATACAGCCAAAGGAGCACCGGAAGGATGATGCCGGCAATACATATGATATGTATGACATGGTTTTCTGTCTCAGCAGCGATATGTCTGCTGAAAAGGCTCAGCAGGACTCCGAGCAGTACAAAAAATATGCATTTTAGAATAAAAGGCTGCATGGTCATATCCGGACGATACAGCACCTGTTCTTCTGCCACGGTGATACCGTATGCCATTAGGTAGGAAACGGCAGGTGCCGCAAATATCAAAACTTTTTTCATAAGAGAGCTCCTTTCCTATATTCTGCATGTACTGCCGAAAATATATACTGTCTACATTATAAAAGAATTGGTATTCTATAACAATAGCAACGGGAAAATGTAAGAACATGTAAATGAATTGTAAATATTGAAGTTATACTGCAACAGTTCTGAAACTGCTGTGATTTGTATTGTTATTTTATTTTGTCTATTTTATAATCATTAAGACAAGCAACAGCAGTACAGGGAGGTAATATATGCTGATGGAAATTGCGGTAGGAGTGATCATTGTCATTGGAATACTGGGGTTCATCGGATATTCTTATATGATAAAACAGCAGTCAGATGAGGTGCGGAAGCTCTATGAGGATTTTAAAAAAACATACGGAAAAGAATATCAGATTGGCTTCGGCCTGTGTAAAGGTACTGTTTTTAACAAAGAATATATTGTGATCCTTGCTGCAGATAAGGAAAAGAAAGTCGTGGATGCGGTGACGGCGGAAGGCTCCGGCATGGAATGGACCCATGGAACGGCGTCCGAGTATATTGGCATGGATATCGCAAAATACAAAAAAGAGCAGGAAGAAAAGAAAAAACGGCAGACGTTATATCAAAAAAGCGAACCGGAGGTATCACCGAAGGAAAAAGCATTCATCACTGCAGTCAGGAATCTTTGAGTTGGCATGCAGCTCAAAGAAAAAAGCCTGCCTGCTTTGTTTATGAAGGATAGTGTCAGGAAAGGGAGATAGATGGAAGAAATATTGGAACAGAAAAAAGAGAGAGTAATCCTTGTTGGAGTCGCTCTCGGGGATAGTCAGGAAGCGGAGGAATCTCTGGAAGAACTGAAAGAACTTGCAGAGACCGCAGGAGCCGAAGTGGCGGGCTCTATTATACAGGCCAGAGAGCAGATTCACTCGGGGACCTATGTAGGAAAAGGAAAGATCGAGGAGATCCGGGATCTTTTGTTTGAGACAGAGGCAGACGGCATTGTCTGCGACGATGAGCTTTCGCCGGCTCAGCTTGCCAATCTGTCTCAGACCCTGGATATTAAGGTCATGGACCGGACTCTGGTGATCCTTGATATCTTTGCAAAACGTGCACAGACAAAAGAGGGAAAGATCCAGGTGGAATTGGCCCAGCTCCGTTACCGGGCTACAAAGCTTACCGGCAAAGGAGTCAGTCTTTCCAGACTGGGAGGCGGAATCGGCACAAGGGGGCCGGGAGAGAAAAAGCTGGAGATGGACCGGCGGCTGATCCGCACGAGAATTTCACATTTAAAAACAGAACTGGCAGGTGTTATAAAACACAGAGAGGTACAGCGGAAACAGAGACAGAAAAATCACACTCCGGTGGTCTGTATCGTCGGCTACACCAATGCCGGGAAATCCACACTTTTAAATCATTTTACGGACGCGGGTGTCCTGGAGGAAGATCAGCTGTTTGCCACTCTGGATCCGACGACAAAGAGTGTGGAACTGAACAGCGGGCAGACGGTGCTCATGACAGACACGGTAGGATTTATCAGAAAACTGCCGCATCATCTGGTGGACGCGTTTAAAAGTACGCTGGAAGAGGCAAAGTACAGTGACATCATCCTTCACGTAGTGGACTGCTCCAATCCATTTATGGAACAGCAGATGGAAGCGGTCTATGAAACTCTCGGACAGCTGGGAATCAAAGACACACCGGTGATCACGGCCTTTAATAAAATTGACAGGACCGGTAAAAATTCTCTTCTAAAAGATGTCCGCGCAGATGAGACTGTAAAAATATCTGCAAAAGAGGGAACGGGAACTTCAGATCTTCTGAGAGTGATCGAGGATGTGCTGAAAAAGCAGAAAATCTATCTGGAAAAAAAATACGGCTACGATGAAGCCGGAAAGATACAGGCCATCAGAACTCATGGACAGCTTTTGAAAGAAGAATACCGTGAGGATGGAATTTATGTGGAGGCTTATATACCAAAAGAAATACTAGGCATGGTGTAGGAGGATGTATGATTATACAGAAAGTGATCAACAATAATGTAGTCAGCACTTTTGACATGAACAACCACGAAGTCATTTTGATGGGAAAAGGCATAGGATTCCGGAAAAAAGCAGGGGATGAACTCGACAAGACAAAGATCGAGAAAATTTTTACCCTGGATCAGCGGGAAAAAAGTCCTTTTATCCAGGAAGTGCTCGCTATTATCCAGGAGTTTTATGAGATCAGTTTCAATGCAGAGCTGCCGGCCTATCAAAGATTTATTACGCATCTGGAATATCTGGAAAACAGCATTAAATCCGGAGAGTCACATTCTGTGGAAGATGAAGAGGATGATGTGGAATTCTACGAGAGAAACCAGAAAAAATATCCGGAGGCTTATATATGCAGCCAGAAAATTGTCGAGCACATTGAAGGTCATTACGGCTACACCCTGTCCGTAGATGAAAAAATGTACCTGATCATCTATGTAAAACGGCTGATCCTGGAAGCCGGCATCCAATAGGAATTTGTTGTGGTTCCAGTTGACATTTGGACGGGTTTTTGATAAGATTTAGACATTGAATATTGGATTGTGACTGGTAATGCAGGCAAGACCTTTTTGATAGATGTAAGCTGAGATTCGCGCATTTATTAAGGGGTCTTTTTGTTTTTTTCAGCTCAGTCCGTCATTTATTAACTAAAATTTACAGAATGAAGGAGATTTTATTATGGTATCTAAGAAGTTTGTAATTGAAAACGAGCAGGGATTACACATGAGACCAGCAGGAGTTTTAGCAAAGGCAGTAACAAAGTTTGAATCTGATGTCACCATCGTTTTCGAAGACAAGAAGATCAATGCTAAGAGTCTTCTGAACATTATCGGAGCATGTATCAAATGTGGTTCAGAGATTGAACTTGTATGTGAAGGTCCTGATGAGGAAGCAGCTTTAGCGCATGCGACAGAATTAATTGAATCTGGTTTAGGTGAATAATTAATCTCATTTTACAAAGGGGACAGGTGGCATATGTATAAAGGTATTGGAGCATCTGCGGGAATCGGCATCGGAAAAGTTGTTGTGATCAAGGAACAGAGCCTGGATTACAAAAAGGAGACAATCACAGACGCCGAAGCAGAAAAGAAAAGATTAAGCGAAGCGATCGAAGTGTTCATCGATAAGACAGCCAAGATGGTGGAAGCCATGAAGGTGACTGCCGGAGAACAGGAATCTGAGATTTTAGAGGGACATATCCTCATGATTCAGGACCCTGCGATCAAAGAGCAGATCGATGCCAAGATCGATGACGAAAAGATCAATGCGGAAGCTGCCGTCGAGGAAGCATGTGATTTCTTTGCACAGATTTTTGCCATGGCTGAAGATGAATTGACCCAACAGAGAGCATCTGACTTAGGAGATATCAAAACAAGATTAATCAAGATCTTATTAGGGATCGAGGAAGTAGATATCAGTGCTGTTCCGGAAGGAACTGTTCTGGTTGCAGAAGATCTGACTCCGTCTATGACTGCCGGCATTAATCCGGCCAACGTAGAAGGCGTACTGACAGAGATCGGAGGAAAAACATCTCACTCTGCGATTATCTGCCGTTCTATGGAGATTCCTGCGGTACTTAGTGTTGAGAATATCGTTTCCATCGTCAAAGATGGGGATGTTGTCGTATTAGACGGAGCGACAGGAGAAGCCTATGTAAATCCTGAAGATTCTGTTCTGGAAGATTACAAGGCTAAGAAAGCAGCATATCTGGAAGAGAAAGCGGCTCTGTCCAAGTTTATCGGACAGGCGTCACAGACTGCTGACGGACATGTGGTTGAACTGGTTGCCAATATCGGCGGTCCGGATGAGGCTGCAAAAGTTGTGGAGTGTGACGGGGAAGGTGTGGGATTATTCCGTACCGAGTTCTTATTTATGGACCGCGACAGCGTACCTACCGAAGAAGAACAGTTCAAAGCATATAAAACAGTTGCAGAAACTTTGGAAGGAAAACCTGTTATTATCCGTACTCTGGATATCGGAGGAGACAAGGCACTTCCTTACCTCGGATTAGAGACAGAGGAAAACCCGTTTCTTGGCTTCCGTGCAGTGCGTTTCTGCCTGAAACGTCCTGACATTTACAGACCTCAGCTGAGAGCTTTGCTGAGAGCCAGTGCATTCGGAAAGATCCGCATCATGGTTCCGCTTGTAACATGTGTGGACGAACTCCGCGCTGTGAAGGCCCTTCTTGAAGAAATCAAAGGCGAATTAGACGCAGAAGGCATCGCATATAACAAAGACGTAGAAGTCGGCGTTATGATGGAAACTGCCGCTGCAAGCCTAATTGCCGACATTCTCGCAAAAGAAGCCGACTTCTTTAGCATCGGTACCAACGACCTGACAGGATACACGATGGCGGCTGACAGAGGAAACTCTGACGTAGCTTATCTGTACTCAGCATATAATCCGGCAGTGCTCCGTTCTATCAAGAACATTATCGGCGCTGCAAATGCAGAGGGTATCATGGCTGGTATGTGCGGTGAAGCTGCCAGCGATCCGCTGCTCGTACCGGTACTTCTTGCATTCGGGCTGAATGAATTCTCTGTAAGTGCAACTGCGATCCTTGCCACAAGAAAAGTCATGTCCTTATGGACGATGGATGAAGCAAAAGCTTTGGCAGAGGAAGTTATGCAGCTGACAACAGAAGCAGAAGTAAAAGCTTTATTGGAAGAAAGAGCCAGAAGCTAAGGCTTTATAATGTATGATAGACTCTCAGGAGATATGATCTGTATTCGGACATATCTTCTGAGAGTTTTCTTATTTCAGAGGGAAGGTCATAGACTTCCCTCTGAAATAAAAGCGCTCCGCGGGTTGTTCTTTACGGGAACCTGTTTTTTTACTATAATAGATAGTAAGAACTCATTAGAAAAGCTTTGAAGGGAGCATTAATTATGGATCAGAATATAGAGAGAAGACAGTTCGTCTGTCCCAAGTGCGGATGCAATTCCTATGAACACGATCAGTTTCAGGCCACTGGAGGAAACTTTGCAAAGATTTTTGATGTACAGAATAAAAAGTTTATTACGATCAGCTGCACACGCTGCGGATTTACCGAGTTATATAAGAGCCAGACTTCAGAGGGCATGAATATTCTGGACTTTCTCATGGGATGACCGGAAAAGTGCAGGAGAACAAATACAGAGAGATTCAATGTTCCGCGGCCTGCAACCGGGTCCGCGGAAGATTTCCCTATCACTGGGATTTAAATATATACAGGGGCTGTGCCCACCGCTGCCAGTATTGTTTCGCTCTTTATTCCCACCAATATATGGAGTCAGATGATTTCTACCGTGAGATTTTTGTTAAGACGAACATTGCAGAGCGGCTGGAACGCCAGTTAAAAAGCAGGAACTGGGACCATCAGGTCATCAATCTGGGAGGCGTGACAGACAATTACCAGCCGGCAGAGGAGCAGTACAGGATCATGCCGGAGCTTTTAAAGCTTTTGATCCGATTTGAGAATCCGGCTATCATTTCTACAAAATCTGATTTAATATTGAGAGACTATGACCTGATCGATCAGTTATCCAGAGTAGCCTATGTAAATATTGCGGCGACGGTCACCACAATGGACGAAGACATAAGGAGTGTGTTGGAACCGGGAGGGGTTTCTTCCTCACGGAGGTTTGATGTACTCAGTGAATTCCGGAAGACGAATGCGTCCACGGGTGTTCATATGATGCCTGTCATTCCATACATTACAAGCGTCAGGGAGAATCTGGAGGCTGTATTTTCTGAGACGAAACAGAGGGATATCCACTATCTGATCACATCAAATTTAAATTTGAAGGGCCCCACACGTGCAGTGTTTTTCAACTTTGTGAGAGAAGAATTTCCACAGTATGAACATCCTCTGACCAGACTGTTCAGCTACGGCAAAGAATATAAGGAATATAAAAGTGAATTGTTTCAAATGATTTCAGAAGTCCGCACTAAGTATAATGTTAAAGCAGATTTTGGCAGCATCATAAAAGAAAAAAATGCACAGTTTGAGGCAGAGCAGCTGTCATTTTTCTAGGAGGTAATGACTATGGGAGAGATTATGTTGGAATGTTGTGTGGACTCATTCGAGTCTGCCAGGACCGCAAAAGAGGCAGGGGCAAAGAGGCTGGAACTCTGCGGTGACTTGATGATCGGCGGGACCACACCCAGCCCTAAATTATTGGAAATGATCAAGATGCGCCTCGACATCCCGGTCCATGTACTCGTCCGGCCAAGATTCGGAGATTTTTTATACAGTGATGAGGAGTTTTCGCTCATGAGAAGTGAAATTCATCATTTCCGGGAACTTGGGGCAGATGGTGTGGTATTCGGATGCCTTACAAAAGACGGGAGGCTGGATATGAGACGCATGGAAAGCCTGATGCAGAAGACGATGGGGATGTCTGTCACGCTCAACAGAGCATTTGATATGTGTGTAAATCCTTATGAGGCAATGATTCAGGCTATTGAACTGGGCATTGACACCGTACTCACTTCCGGGCAGAAAAACTGCTGTACCGATGGAAAGGAACTGCTGAAGAATCTTTTGGAAGTGGCAGGAAAAGATATCACAGTGATGGTCGGGTCAGGAGTTAACGCAGCTGTGATTGAAGAATTTTTAAGAGAAGCTCCTTTTGAGGCGTTTCACATGTCAGGAAAGAAAACGGTTCAGAGTGAGATGGAATACCGCAAACCGGATGTCAGTATGGGACTGCCGATGATGAGCGAGTATGAGCGCTTCGTTACGGATGCGGAGGAAGTTAAAAAGGCCGCAGCAGTGATAGAAAAGTATCATTCATAATTGGTCCGGTATAATTGTAAGAATTTTGTTATGTTTTTGTCTGCCGGATTTCAGAACTGTCCGCTATGATAGAGATAGTAAAAGAAAGGCGGTGTCAGTTTATGAGCAGACAAGCAGTAAAAAAAGCGACAAATTTCACAACTCTGGTGTTGATCGGAGCGTTGATTATATTTTCGGTTTACGGTTATCAAAAAGGGATTTTTACAAGCAGGGATCAGTTGGAACTGTTTATCCGGCAGAGCAGCTTTTGGGGACCGCTTCTGTTTATTGTGATTCAGATTGCGCAGGTTGTCATAGCGGTGATTCCGGGAGGACTGACCTGTCTGGCAGGAGTCGTCTTTTTCGGACCCTGGTATGGATTTTTATACAGCGCTGTCGGGATTATCATTGGTTCCTGCATTAATTTTTACCTGGCAAGACGATACGGAGAGAAATTCATCAGGCTTTTTGTAAGTGATGAGACATATGAAAAGACAAAGAAAAAGTTTTTGACAGGAAAAAAGTTTGATGTTGTGTTTACAGCGGCGATCCTTCTTCCGTGTGCACCGGATGATGTGCTTTGCATGCTGGCGGGACTAACGGATATGTCCTGGAGAAAGTTTTTAACAATTCTTTTTCTGGGGAGGCCGGTTACGATCGTAGTTTACAGTCTGGGAGGTGCCATGCTCCCGATGCTGCTGCGGTAGGCGTAAAATCAATAAAGATATAAGACAGTGGGCGGGACAGCATCAGGCTGTTCTGCCTTTTATCGCTTTTGTTCTATTGATTCGGGCCATCCGGTAGTATATACTGAAAAAGAAATCAGCCGACGAAGAAAAGATAAAGGAGACAGACGATGGGTTTAAACGAGACGCCGAGAGGAGACAGAATTCATATTGCATTGTTTGGAAGGAGAAATGCAGGAAAATCCAGCATAGTCAACGCATTGACCGGTCAGGAGCTGGCGATTGTTTCAGATGTGAAAGGCACGACCACAGATCCGGTCTTCAAGGCCATGGAACTTCTGCCTCTGGGACCGGTTGTTATGATCGATACCCCCGGCCTGGATGACGAGGGAGAGCTGGGAGAAAAGAGGGTGAAAAAGGCGAAAGAAGTGCTGAGAAAGACAGACATCGCTCTGGTGATCGCGGATGCGGAAACGGGGATTACAGAGTTTGAGCAGGGAATTCTTGATCTGATCAGGGAGAGAAAGCTGCCCTACCTGATCGTATATAACAAGACGGATCTTGCAGGCAGAGTCAGGGCAGAAGATAACGATCATGCCTGCTTTGTCAGCGCGGTAACTAAAGAAGGCATCTTTGGGCTGAAAGAAGCCATAGGAAAGCTTCTCCCAGAAGAAGAACAGCCAAGACAGATCGTGGGCGATCTGATCTCGCCGGGAGACTTTGTAGTTCTTGTCGTGCCTATCGACTCGGCGGCTCCAAAGGGGCGGCTCATACTGCCCCAGCAGCAGACAATCCGGGATATTCTGGAGCACAATGCCTGCTCTGTTGCAGTCAAAGAATCTGAACTGGAGCAGACACTTAAAGATCTGGGGAAAAAGCCGGCTCTGGTTATCACAGACTCTCAGGCATTTGAACAGGTGGCTGCCATCGTACCGGAGGATATTCCTCTGACTTCTTTCTCGATCCTTTTCGCCAGATACAAGGGGGATCTTATGGAGGAAGTGGAGGGGGCAAGGGCCGCCGGGCATCTAAAGGACGGCTCCAGGGTCCTGATCGCGGAAGGCTGCACCCATCACCGCCAGTGCGACGATATCGGAACGGTCAAAATACCCCGATGGCTTACGGAATATACAGGAAAACAGCTCGTTTTTGAAACGTCCAGCGGGAGTGCATTTCCGGAAGACTTAAGCGGCTACGATTTGATCGTCCACTGTGGGGGATGTATGCTGAATCCGAAAGAGATGAAGCACAGAATTGCCTCCTCTGTAAAAGCGGAAGTACCCATTGTAAACTATGGTGTCCTGATTGCCGCCATGAAGGGAATTCTAAACAGGAGTCTTCAGCCTCTCGGACTCTAAAATCCGGAGGGAGTCTTGACCGGAGGCGGGGTTCTTGAGATAATAGACAAGATAACGAAAGAAAGGATTTGAAACAGATGAGTAAAGTTAGAACCAGATTTGCCCCGAGCCCTACGGGAAGAATGCATGTAGGGAATTTAAGAACAGCATTATATGCTTACCTGATCGCAAAACATGAAGGCGGAGATTTTCTGCTCCGCATAGAAGATACAGACCAGGAGCGCCTCGTAGAGGGAGCCGTCGATATTATTTACAATACCCTTGCAAAAGCAGGACTTGTCCATGATGAAGGGCCGGATAAGGACGGCGGATGCGGTCCTTATGTCCAGAGCGAGAGGCAGTCAGCAGGCATCTATATGGATTATGCAAAGAAGCTGATCGACAAGGGAGAGGCTTATTACTGTTTCTGTGACGAGGAGAGGCTTTCCAGCCTGAAGGTAAAATCCGGAGATGTGGTGGTCAGCCATTATGACAAACACTGCCTGAATCTGAGCAGCGAGGAAGTGGAAGAAAAACTGAAAGCCGGTATCCCGTATGTGATTCGTCAGAATAATCCTACCGAGGGCACCACGACGTTCGCAGATGAAATTTACGGTGAGATTACGGTGGAAAATATGGAACTGGACGATATGATCCTGATCAAGTCCGACGGATATCCTACCTATAACTTTGCAAATGTAGTAGATGACCATTTGATGGGAATCACTCATGTGGTCCGGGGAAATGAATATCTGTCATCTACGCCGAAATATAACAGGCTCTATGATGCATTCGGATGGGAGAAACCGGTCTATGTACACTGCCCGCTCATCACGGATGAGGAACACAAGAAGCTGAGCAAACGGAGCGGACATTCTTCTTTCGAGGATCTGCTGGAGGCAGGATATCTGCCGGAGACGATCGTAAACTTCGTGGCTCTGCTCGGATGGAGTCCGGGAGGGGAAAGAGAGATCTTTACGCTGAAAGAACTGGAAGAGGCTTTTGACTATCATCATATGTCCAAGACTCCGGCTGTTTTTGATATGACGAAACTTGCATGGATGAACGGGGAATATATCAAGGCTATGGACGATGAGAGATTCCGGGAGATGGCTATGCCGTATGTGAAGGAAGTGCTCACAAGAGATGTGGATACTGATAAAATCCTCTCTATGGTCAAGACACGGATCGAGCTGTTCACAGAGATTAAGGACCATATTGATTTCTTTGAAAATGTGCCGGAATATGACAGTGCCATGTACCAGCATAAAAAGATGAAGACAACAAGAGAGTCTGCGCTGGAAGTGCTGAAAGAAATCGTGCCGGTATTTGAAGCCCAGGAAGATTTCAGCAACGATGCCCTCTATCAGACACTGATTGGATTTGCAAAGAGCCACGAGGTCAAAAACGGCTATGTCATGTGGCCGGTCCGCACGGCTGTGTCAGGCAAGCAGATGACTCCCGGCGGGGCATCTGAACTTATGGAGATTCTGGGGAAAGAGGAGTCTGTAAAAAGACTTCGTGCGGCTGTTGATAAATTAGAGGCTGAGCTTTCATGACAGAATGGAATGAGGCCCAGACAAAGGCCATCACTCACAAAGACGGCCCAATGATGGTCCTTGCCGGCCCGGGATCCGGGAAAACTACGGTTATCACAGAACGGACAAAATATCTGATCGAACACTGCGGGGTAAACCCCTCCAATATCCTGGTCATCACCTTTACAAAGGCAGCGGCAGCTGAGATGAAGGAACGTTTTTTGAAACTGGCAGGGAGATCCCTGCCAGTTTCTTTCGGTACCTTTCACGCAGTCTTTTTTACAATCTTAAAGCATGCGTACAGCTTTCGGGCGGGGTGTATTCTGCCGGAACATAAAAAGTATGATCTTCTCCGTGAAATTATCATGGACCGGGATCTGGAAACAGGAGACGAACCGGATTTCCTGCGTTCTCTGATCAGTGAGATCAGTCTCGTAAAAGGGCAGCTTCTTTCGATGGACTATTATCACAGCCAAAGCTGTGCGGACAGTGTATTTCAGCTGATTTACAAGCAATACAATGAAAAACTGCGGAAAAACCAGTGGATGGACTTTGATGATATCTTAGTCTATACGTACAGCCTTTTAAAGGAGAGAGAAGACCTGCTTGCTGCCTGGCAGAATAAGTTTCAATATATTCTGATCGACGAATTTCAGGATATCAGCCCGATCCAGTATGAGATCATAAAGATGCTGGCTACGCCCAGAAACAATCTGTTTATTGTGGGAGATGACGACCAGTCGATTTACCGGTTCAGGGGAGCAAAACCGGAGATCATGCTCGGATTCCCCAAAGATTATAAAGATTCCGAGAAGATCCAGCTGGATGTCAACTATCGTTCCAGCCCTGAGATCGTGGAGGCATCCCAGAAAGTGATCCGTGTTAATAAAAAGAGGTTTGACAAAGAGATAAGATCCTGCCGGGACAGAGAAGTTCCAATAGAGCTCAGGACGTTTAAAAATCAGCAGGAAGAATGCACCTATGTGGCAAAAAGGCTCAGGGACGAATACGAAAAGGGCCATCCCTATGAAGAGTCATCGATCTTGGTCAGGACCAACCTGGGAGCCAGGACGATGCTTGGAAAGCTCATGGAATATAACATCCCGTTCACGGTGAAAGATGGGATTCCAAGTCTGTTTGAGCATTGGATCGCAAGAGACATCATAGATTATATGAGGATGGCGCTCGGTGACCGGAGACGGAGCACCTTTTTGAGAATCATGAATAGGCCCAAGCGTTATATCAGCAGAGAATATATAGACCAGCCGGAGATATCCTTTGAGGATTTGAAGGAGAAGACAAGAGACAAGGAATGGCTTTATGATTATATCGATGAGCTGGAGGAAGATCTGAGACTTTTAAAGGATATGACGCCGTTTCTTGCGGTCACCTACATAAGAAAGTCTGTCGGGTACAATGCATTTTTGTCAGAATATGCAAGAATACGAAAACTGAAGGAGGAAGAACTTACCGATGTGCTGGAGGAACTTCAGGAGACTGCCAGAGGATATGACACTTATGAAGAGTGGTTTGATTTCATGAGACGCTATACAGAGGAGCTGAAGGCACAGTCCGAGAGCAGGAATCAGGGGAAACAGGGAGTTGTCATAAGCACGCTTCACAGTGCAAAAGGGCTGGAATACGAGAGAGTGTTTCTCATTGATGTCAATGACGGGGTAATTCCATATAAAAAGGCTGTGAAGACAGAAGAATTGGAGGAAGAGCGGCGGATGTTTTACGTGGGAATGACCAGGGCAAAGAAATATCTGCATGTCTTTTCTGTGGAGAAGATGTATAATAAAGACAGTAAAGTGTCGGATTTTATCCTTCCTTTAGAGGGGAAGAGGAGAAAGCAGCAGAAGGGAGCGCAGTGATATGAAACAGAGGGCAGTACCCAGGCCTGGGGATTTTTATAAACATTTTAAAGATAAATTGTATCAGATCATAACAGTGGCCGAACATTCAGAGACCGGAGAGGCACTTGTCATTTACCAGGCTTTGTACGGAGAATATAAAACCTATGCCAGACCGATGTCTATGTTTCTGAGCGAAGTGGACCATGAAAAATATCCGGGAGTCAGCGCAAAATACAGGTTTGAACGCGTGGATGTTAAAACGTATCAGAACATTACAGATCTCCACCAGATCAGCGATATTTTAGAAAGGCACAGAGAGATGCCAAAACCGGAGCCGAAAGCACCGGAACCGCTTCCGGAAAAAGAGATGCCAAAGCCAGAGGAACACCGTCAGGAAAAAGAACAGCAGGATCTTCTGATCCGTTTCCTGGATGCTGAGAGCAATGAGGAACGCCTGGAACTGCTTCGGAGAAATGAAGACAAGATCTCTGAGACAGTATTGGATTCCATTGGCCTTTCCATGGACTTTCCGTTAAACAGTGATGACCGGGGAAAGAAGTTGCGTGAGCTGGAAGGCTTTATCAAGACGAAGATGAAGTATGAGAAGACAAGAAGATAAAAAAGAGGGAAAGCATGTGTAATCTGCTTTCCCTTTTGTTATCTCTGCGGAGTTTTTCTGATGATCTGAATCAGTTCCAATCTGTTTTTTTCGACTTTACGTACTTTGAAATCAAAGGACGCATCCGAAGCGGTCTCTCCCTCAGATGGCAGATGATCCAACAGTTCTATTACATAGCCGCCGACCGAATCGTAGTCTTCGGACTCGATCTCCGTGTCGATCAAATCGTTTAAATCGTCGAGCTTTAAGGACGCATTGACGAGATAGGAACCGTCCTCGAGCTCCTGGAAGCTTTCTGACTCACTCTCGTCGTACTCGTCCCGGATCTCTCCCACCAGTTCTTCTAAAATATCTTCCAGCGTGATCAGACCGGCTGTAATCCCGTACTCATCCAAAACGATGGAGAAACTGACATTTTCCTGCTGCATCTGAGTTAAAAGGCTGGATATCTTCTGGGTTTCATAAGTGAAAAACGGTTTTCTTAACACGTCTCTGATATGAAAAATTTCTCCGCGGTGCTGTGTGCGGTAGAAATAAATATCTTTTAAATAGACAATTCCAATGACCTTGTCCTTGGTCTCCTCATATACCGGAAGGCGGGAATACTGTGTTGCCATAAACAGCTCCATCACCTCGTCGTAAGAAGCGTCGGCAGATACAAACGTAATATCGATCCTCGGGATCATAATGTCCTTGGCGATGGAGTCTTTAAAATCAAAGACATTATAAATCATCTCTTTTTCATCTTTTTCGATGACACCGTCTTCATGGCTGGCGTCTACGATTGTTCTCAGCTCCCTCTCTGTCATGACCTGTTTGGACTGCTTTGCATCGATCCGCAGCAGCATCAGGAGGCCTGTGGAGAGCTTATTGATGACGATCACTACCGGGGTCAGGACTTTGGTCACATAGTAGATGACGGGTCCGAACCGCAGTGCAAGGTTCGTATTCTTGATCGTCGCATAAGTCTTCGGAGTGATCTCACCGAAGATCAGGACGAGAATCGTAAGAACACCGGTTGCGATCCCTGCTCCGGCACTTCCGAAAACATCAATGGCTAATGTAGTGGCCAGAGATGTGGCAGAGATATTTACAAGGTTATTTCCGATCAGGATGCTGCTGAGCATGGATGCAGGGTTTTCGATCAGCTGAAGTACTCTTTTGGCTTGTCTGTTGCCGTCCTCCACTAAAGCGCGGATGGTATGAACGTTGACTGTCGTAAGCGCAGTCTCCGACGACGAGAAGAATGCCGACAGAGCTAGTAAGATAATTAAGATACATAATCTTAATATGACACTGGGGTCCAAATAAAATCCCTCCTAATTGATGTGGTTTATAGTGTGAGTTTTTCACTGCCTCCAGTTGGCTCCGGAGAGACTTCCTGGCAGTGATGAAGAAAAAAGCCGCAGGATGGCACCTTTTAAATGAGCAGGGGCCTTCTCAGGCAGATATTTATTCATTTTACAGATAATTGGAGTGAGGCATTCTATGAGCCGAACGAAAATCATCTGTAAAACGTCTGTGGTTACGATAATTTTACTAGCCAAGCGGGGAAGTGTCAAGTTTTGCCTTACAGGACGTCTTTCTTAAAGGCGGCTATTTATGCTGATAGTAAAAAACGGCAAGCTGTGTCCGGTCTCTGAGCTCCAGTTTTTCAAGGATGACACTCAGATAATTTCTTATGGTTCCCTCGCTTAAAAACAGACATTCAGAAATTTCTTTATTGCTCATTCCTTTGGCGATGTATTCGATCAGGCGCAGCTCTTTTTCGCTGATGCCGTAGTCAGAATAGGAAAAATGCTGTTTGTTTGAGAGCAGATCCGGAATTTTTGAGATGATCTCATTTCCGAAAACGTTCTGACCGTTTTCCACAGCGTGGAGGGCAGGCAGGATGCTCTCGAAGTCCTGTTTCAGGATGTAGCCTTTTGCACCGATATTGAGGGCGTCGATGATATATTCATCGTCAGAGAATGTCGTCAGGAACAGGATTTTAGAATCCGGATGTTTTCGGCGGATTTCTCTTGCG
Organism: Anaerostipes sp. CAG:276; assembly: GCF_000432215.1. Taxonomy (NCBI): domain Bacteria; kingdom Bacillati; phylum Bacillota; class Clostridia; order Lachnospirales; family Lachnospiraceae; genus Anaerostipes; species Anaerostipes sp. CAG:276. The sequence goes on along the minus strand of NZ_FR889178.1, from coordinate 104,944 downwards.
GCTTCGATGCCGTTCATGCCGTTCATTCGGATATCCATTAACAGAACATCCGGATGATGTGATTCATATAAAGAGACAGCCTCAGAGCCGCTTGATCCCAGGGCCTGCACATGGACATCGCCGGATGTCTCTAAAATTGTTTTCAAAGATGCCGACACAAGCTTGTCGTCGTCGACGATAATGATCTTCATGATTTACCTCCCGGCTGATAAGATGCCGTATTGCGCGGAACAGTGATAAATATTTTAAAACCGCGTTCAAATGTAATGTTGATAGTGCCGTGAAAAGATTCGATCCGTTCTTTCATATTGAGAAGGCCCATCCCGGAGGAATAAGATTTCGGCGCCGTGGACCCGTCGTCTTCAAACAGCAGCTGATAAAACGACGGATGTTCCCTGAGCACAAGACGGATCCGTGATGCGTCGCTGTGTTTTGCAGTATTTGTAAATGCTTCTTTTATGATCGCGGCAAAGCAGAACTGAAGGTTTTGAGGAGGAGGCTCGGATATATCATAGTCCAGATCTACGGTGTACTCCGGATACCCGTGTATGATCTCGGCGACAGAGTCACGAAGACTCACAGATGACTCCTGAAGCCCGTGCACGCTGGTGCGTATGCTGTCCATGGCCGTATTCAAAGTCTTATGCAGTTCGGACAGAGGAGCAGACAGGCTGCTGTCATGATTCAGAGCTTTTAGGGCACCCAGCTGCAGGATCGAGCGGGAAAGCATATGCCCTACGTTGTCATGGATCTCTCTGGCAATTCGATTTCTCTCTTTCAGGGTTGCAAGGTGTACTTCCGTCTCTTGTTTTTCCATCAGATACTGGTTCTTTTTATTCAATAAAAGATTCAGTTCCATACTGTCATCTCTCAGTTTTTTAAACTCCTCCCTCATCTTCTCAAGCTTTTGGGTACGAACGGCCAGAAAAAGAGAAAGCAGCAGACTGAGCATCAAATCGATGCGAAGGAAAAAAGGACGGTCCATGAAAAAAGGCACGGACGCCACAATTAAAATAGCACCGGAGAATTTTTGTCTGGTCCGGGTACAGTTGTAACAAAACAGAGGAAGAAAAATACTGAAAACCGGAAGGAAAAGACAGAGAACTCCGTAGAAACCTGAGACTGCAAAAGACAGTTTTTCTTCATTTTTAAGGGAAAGAAAACAGGAGGCCGTAAAAGCAGTCAAAAAAGCAATGACAGGCATGGTTCCAGACTCCCTTGAAAGAAGGGGCAAAATAAAAAGCAGCAAAACAAATTTATCAATAAGTACAGACATAAACCCCACCCTTCCCGAAATTACTTTAAGTATACCTTATTATGCATAAAATGTCATGACAAATGTCACTTCCGCTCCTGACACAAGACACTGTAATGATACAGCAGGATCATGTATAGTAAAATTATCAAATGAAAGGGGTGGAATTATGGAACAGTCTGTCATCGAAATAAAAAATTTAGTTAAGAGATATAAGGATCTTCTGGCACTGGATCATTTAAATATGGAGGTCAGGCAAGGAGAGGTTTTTGGACTTCTCGGGCCGAACGGTTCAGGGAAGACCACAGCCATCAACTGTATACTGGGACTCTTATCCTATGATAAAGGGGAGATCAGAGTTTTCGGGAAACCTATGGAAGCCGATTCTTATGAGAGCAAAAGAGAAATCGGTGTGGTCATGCAGAATGTTGCAGTCTTTGATGAACTTACGGTTGTTGAAAATATTGATTATTTCTGCGGACTTTATGTCAGAGACAAGAAGGAGAGAAAGAGGCTTGTGGAAGAGGCTGTCCAGTTTGTGGAACTGGAAGAATTTCGGAAGTTTTACCCGCCAAAACTTTCCGGAGGCCTGTTAAGACGCCTCAATATCGCCTGCGGCATTGCCCATAAACCAAAATTGATCTTTTTGGATGAACCGACCGTAGCAGTTGATCCCCAGAGCCGCAATAAGATTCTGGAGGGGATTCTTGAATTGAACCGGCAGGGGACGACTGTCGTTTATACCTCTCATTATATGGAGGAAGTGGAGCAGATCTGCAGCAGGATACTGATCATGGATAAGGGGCGTCCGCTGGCTACAGGCACGAAAGAGGAACTGAAGCAGATGATCAAAATGGGAGAAAAGATCACGGTGGATGTATCTGACCTAAAAGAAGAGGAACTTCAGGCAGTACGTAATATGAAACATGTATTCCAAGCGGATTACACGGACGGAAAACTCTATGTGCAGTGCAGCGGGGGCAGTCACAACCTGGTAAATGTTCTCGGATACCTGTCTGAAAGAGAAGTTTCGTTCGGCAGAGTTTATTCGGAGCTTCCCACATTAAATGACGTATTTCTGGAGATCACAGGAAAACAGCTGAGAGATTAGGAGGGGAAACTATGTTTTGGCATTTATATAAATATCATTTCAAAGCATCCATTAGAAATAAGTCCGCTATTTTTTGGAGTTTTGCATTTCCTCTCATACTTGCTACCCTGTTCTATTTCGGATTTGGAAATCTTTTAAACGATTCGGAGGAACTGAAACCAGTCCCGGCAGCAATTGTGGAGACGAAGGCGGCAAAAGATGCGGAAGGATTTAAGCAGACTGCGGCAGAGCTTTCAAAAAAGGGGGAAGATCAGCTTCTGAAAGTGAAGTACACATCTTTGAAGAAAGCCGAAAAGCTGCTCCAAGACGGAAAGATTGACGGCTTTTATACTCTGGGAGACAACATAAGGCTTACAGTGAAAGAAAATGGCATCAACCAGACGATTTTAAAAGAGGTCAGCGATCAATATATCCAGATGAATCATATGGTACAGCAAACGATAAAAGAACACCCGGAAGGGATGGAAAAACTGGTGAAGGCGATATCACAGAATATGGTAGAGAATCAGCAGATCAGTCTGGGGAATGAAGATGCCAATATGATGGTGCAGTATTTTTATGCGCTGCTTGCCATGGTATGTCTCTACGGAGGTTTTCTGGGACTTCAGAGTGCCCTCCATGCTCAGGCGAACTTGTCGGATATTGCGGCCAGAAAAGCAGTTTCTCCGGCAGATAAGCTGAAAAGTACAGCAGCTGATTTCCTCGTAGGCGTGACGGTACAGTTTTTGGCATTCCTGGTGGCAATCGGTTATATGCGGCTCTTTCTGAAAATTGATCTTGGAAGTCAGGCAGGATTTATTTTGCTGGCAGGATTTATCGGATGTTTTACCGGGGTGTCCATAGGGCTGTTCATCGGTTCGATCGGCCGGATGTCCAGGGATACAAAAAGCGGGCTCAACATAGCCATCAGTATGTTTTTCTGCTTCTTCAGCGGATTAATGATAGGAAACATGAAAGACATCGTGGAAAAACATGTACCGCTTTTCAACAGAATCAATCCGGCAGCACTGATCACGGACTGCTTTTACAGCCTGAATATTTATGATGACCTGTCAGTTTATTTCAGAAGCTGCATTTCACTGATCATAATTTCTGTTTTATTTTGCCTTGGGAGTTTTTTCATGATGAGGAGGAAAAAATATGCAAGTATTTAAATGCTTTTTTAAAATTGTCAGAAGTAAAAAACTCGCAATGTTTATATATGCCGGAATCTTTTTCGTACTGACCATCTTATTTTCAAGCTTCGGTAAAGACAGCAATACCGGATTCCAGACAACAAAAATTAATGTTGGCATTGTAGATCATGATAAAAGCACGGCTTCCAAAGCTCTGAAGACATTTCTCTCAAATGAACAAAATGTAAAAGACATAAAAGATGAGAAGAAAACAATGCAGAATGAATTGTTTTACAGGAATACAGAATATATTCTGATTCTGCCGAAAGGATTCGGGGAGAGCCTGTTAAGCCAAAATAAAAAGGTACAAATAGAAAATGTAAAGGTTCCCGGCTCAACCAGCGGATATATGATTGACGAACAGGTAAATAAGTTTACTAAGATGGTGAGGAGCTATCTGGCCGCAGGGTTTTCAGAACAGCAGGCGGTGGAGAGGGCTGAAAATACATTAAAGTCATCGGCACGGGTGAACCTGCTGGGAAACAAAAAGGCCGGCGAACAGAGCAATACCTCGTATTATTTTCAGTACCTTGCCTATATCTTCATTGCCCTGATCACAGTGGCAGTGAGTCCGGTATTCATGGTCTTTTATAAAAAAGATATCAGAAGAAGAAACCAGTGCTCCGCGGCTACAGAACGATCCAGGAATCTTCAGCTGGCGCTTGGGACACTGACGGCATCCGTGGGCTGCTGGCTGGTGTTTATGCTGCTGGCTATGGCGATATACCGGGATGAGATTTTTCAGGGCAATCTTTTGTTGTTTATGCTCAACAGCCTTATGTTCATGGGCGTTTCGGCAGGCATCTCTTTTCTTGCGGGGCTTCTCGTCACTAATGATGACGCACTCCAGGGGGTAGTAAATGTGGTGTCTCTTGGAAGTGCATTCCTTGGCGGAGTGTTTGTACCGCTTGAGTTTATGAGCAAACAGGTACTGACTGTTTCAAGATTCCTTCCGACCTATTGGTATATCAGATCCAATAAGCTGATCGACCAGCTGGATGTTTTTGATATGAGCCATATATGGCCTGCAATGCAGGGAATCCTGATTCAGGCGGGATTTGCCCTGGCACTGTTTGCGGCGGCCATGCTTGTGAGCAAACAGAAGAGGATTGCTTAGAAAACACCAGACAAAAAGGCTGCAGACATATCCTGAACGATTGTCTGCAGCCTTTTTAACAGGAAATCAAAAGACAGGTTTACTTTGCTTTTTCGGCAAATGTATTGTCAACCAGTTTATCGAATGGGACGGAGTCATCTAATTCTCCTGCGTTTTTCAGGATATCCTGAAGAAGGGCAAACCCATCTTCACTGAACACAGGATTTTCTTTATAGGTATCCTGATCCTTGTAGCGCTTGATGATGGTGATCAAATCGTTTTTCGATACGTCGGGGAACTGTCCGCCGATGACAGCTGCAATCTCTTCCGGCGTATGTTTATTTACGTATTCCTGGCCTTTTTTGATGGCATTGGTAAAGCCCTGTATGATTTTTGGATTCTTTTTGATATAACTCTTCTTTGCACAGTAGGTCGTATAAGGAACAAACCCGCTTTCCACGCCTATGGATGCGGCAACATACCCTGCGCCCTGTGTTTCGAGGGCGGTTGCATTGGGTTCAAATTCCACGGTAAAGTCTCCTGTGCCGCCGGAAAAGGCCCCGGATGTGTTGGCAAAGTCGATGTTTTGGACCATCTTGATATCTTTTTTCGGATCGATTTTCTGTTTCTTCAGAACATACTCAAAGATCATCTGAGGCATTCCGCCTTTTCGTCCGCCGATCACTTCCTTGCCCTTGATATCGTTCCATGAGAAGTTTTTGATCTTTTTTCTGGAAACGAGGAAGTTGCCTGCACGCTGGGTAAGCTGCGCAAAGTTGACGGCATAGTCCTGGTTTCCTTCGTTGTACTGATAGATGCTGGCTTCCGGTCCCATGAAGCCGATGTCTGCATTTCCCGAGATCAGAGCGGTCATACTTTTATCCGCACCGAATCCTGTATCCACTTTCAGGTCGATACCTTCGTCCTTGAAATATCCTTTTTCAATGGCTACATACTGGGGAGCATAGAAGACAGAGTGGGTAACTTCGTTTAAGGTGACTTTGGTGAGCTTTTTTGTCTCTTTTTCGGATTTAGATGTTCCGCATCCGGACAAAACGCCCAGAGCCAGTACAGAGGACAGAAACGCGGCAGCAAGTTTTTTTACTTTCATAAAAACTCCTAAAAAATACTTTATTTCTTAGAGTATGCACGGCAGAAAAATCGGTGCAAATCTTCTTTACTTTAACGCGCTGATGTTGTATATTAAAACTAATCAAGCATCGAAAAGTCGAAGCAGGAAAAGGAGCAGCATATTATGAGCAAAAAGATTAAGACAGAGGCCGCCAAACGGCTGTTTCAGGCGATTCTTACGCTGGAGACAGAGGAAGAGTGTTTTACTTTCTTTGAAGATTTATGTACGGTGAACGAATTGGAATCCCTGGCACAGCGTTTTGAAGTGGCTTCCATGCTCAGGGAAAAACATACGTATCTGGAAGTGGCAGAAAAGACGGGAGCATCCACGGCTACGATCAGCAGGGTCAACCGTTCTTTAAACTACGGAAGCGACGGATATGATTTGGTATTTAACAGAATGAAGAAATAGGCTTTCGCCTATTTCTTCATTTTTTTCTCTTTCTTTTCTTTTTCCGGACTGTCAGTATAGAAATTGTCGATCATTTTCTCGATCAGCTGTTTTTTCGCATAAATATCATAGCACAAAAGTGTGATGAAGGAAAAATGCTGAAGCAGATCCCGGTCCTTTTCGTCTTCCACGAAAGCAAAAGATTCCCTGGCCTTTTTCAGGTCATCCGCTACGGATTCCGCGATCACCGGCTTCTGTCTGTGTTCCAGCTGATAAATCTCCTCATAGATATCGAAAAACGACAGTTCTCTGTCATCGTCATAAAAGTGGTTTTTCAGCGGGGCCAAAAGAGACTTGATATCTGAAATAGACATGAAGTTTTTCAGGTAATAGATATAGATTAAAAGAATCATATGATTTCTGGAGTATTTCTTTTTGCTGGAAGGCGGCAGCAGATCATTCTTTGAATAATTATTGATCATTGTTTTGGTGAAAATCTTATCTCCCTGAAAACGGGTGGAATTTTTTAGTTCTGTGTCCATAAAAGTTGTGATCTGGTCCATATAAAGGTCGATATTTGGAATATCTTCCGGTAGTATATAGTCTAATTCCAGCCACTTTGAAAGCTTTTCTTTTAAATCATCCATACATCGTCCTCCTTGATTGTATGATAACTACATTATACGGTTTTTTAAACTATATGACAAGTCTCTGACATGACATTTTCCGAAGGATTTTTGTTTTGAAAGCGGGGCATAAAAACTCAGGCACATTTATCGCTTCTTTGTTTTGACCGGATGTAGTATAATAGTAGTTAGTCTTACCGGAAAGGAAGGTTAAACAGAAGTAGAACAGAAGCAAGAAAGGATATTACATATGAGCATATATGATACATTGAATGAACAGCAGCGGGAAGCCGTATTTTGTACGGAAGGGCCTCTGCTTCTGCTGGCCGGCGCAGGCTCAGGCAAGACAAGGGTCCTGACCCACAGGATCGCCTATCTGATCGAACAGGGAGTAAATCCCTATCACATCATGGCGATAACATTTACCAATAAAGCAGCCAGAGAGATGAGAGAGCGTGTGGATGCCCTGGTGGGTTCCGGAGCGGAGCATATATGGGTCAGCACGTTTCATTCTACCTGTGTCCGCATATTGAGGAGACATATCGACAAGCTTGGCTATGACAACAGTTTTACCATTTATGACAGCGATGACCAGAAGTCTTTGATCCGGGGCATCTGCAAACAGTTTAAGGTGGACACAAAAAGTCTGCCGGAGCGTGCCGTGATGAATGCAATCTCCTCAGCGAAAGATGAGTTTATGACACCGGGAGAATACGAAACCCGGTATAATTTTGATTTTAAGAAAAAGAAAATTGCAGAAATCTACAAGGAATACCAAAAACAGCTGAAGGCCAACAATGCCCTGGATTTTGATGATCTTTTATTTAAAACAGTAGAGCTGTTTCAGTTTCACCCTGAAGTTTTGGACTATTATCAGGAGCGCTTCCGCTATATTATGGTGGATGAGTACCAGGATACAAATACCATCCAGTTTCAGCTCATCAGCATGCTGGCGAGGAAGTATCAGAATCTCTGCGTTGTAGGAGATGATGACCAGTCTATCTACAAATTCCGGGGTGCAAATATCAAAAATATTTTAAACTTTGAGGGCGTATTTCAGGATGCCGAAGTGATCAAGCTGGAACAGAATTACCGCTCCACAAAGAACATTCTGAATGCCGCCAATGAAGTCATCAGAAACAATAAGGGCCGGAAAGAAAAAGCCCTTTGGACAGAAAATGACGACGGAGATACGATTGTATTTCACCAATATGGGACAGAATATGAAGAGGCGGGACAGATCGTCGAAGAGATCGGCCGCCTGGCAAAAGATGGAGTGGACTATAAAAATATCGCGATTCTTTATCGGACCAATGCACAGTCCCGTATTTTTGAAGAGAAATTTATGATCAAAAATATTCCATACCGGATCGTGGGCGGAACGAACTTCTATCAGAGAAAAGAAGTAAAGGATGTGATCTGTTATCTCAAAGCTGTGGATAACGGCCTTGACGATCTGGCAGTGAAAAGGATCATTAATGTTCCCCGGAGAGGGATCGGCGCGACAACCATCGACAAGGTTCAGACCTATGCGATCGAGCAGAATATAGGGTTCCTGGATGCATGCTTTCAGGCAAGACAGATAGAATCTCTTGCCAATGCAAAGAGAAAGATCGAAAAGTTTTCAGAATTGATCGCAGACTTTAGGGAACAGGCACAGAAGGGAAGTCTTGAAGACCTGTTTCACTATATCTTGGAGGAGACAGGGTACGTAACCGGTCTTGAGGCCGAGGGAACGGAAGAGGCCATGGCCAGAATAGAAAACATTAATGAACTTCTGAACAAAATCGTTGCCTATGAAGAGACTGCGGAGGAACCCACACTTTCGGGGCTGCTTGAGGAAATCGCTCTGGTAGCAGATATCGACAGTCTGGAAGATTCAGACAACAGGGTAATTCTCATGACGCTCCACAGTGCAAAAGGGCTGGAGTTCCCTTATGTATTCATCAGCGGAATGGAGGACGGAATTTTCCCAAGTTATATGACCATAATTTCTGAAGACCAGGAAGAACTGGAGGAGGAGCGGAGGCTTTGTTATGTGGGCATTACCAGAGCCAAAGATCGCCTTTATCTGAGCGCTGCAAAGCGCAGAATGATGCAGGGAAGAACTCAGTTTAACAAGGTGTCCCGTTTCATTGATGAGATCCCGCAGGAACTTTTAAAGCTGGATTACGGCGTTAATTTGAATGATAAGCGGCCGGATCATGATATTTTTTCATCCAACCGGAGGACTCAGTTCAGAAAACCGTTCCAAAAACATCAATTTGCAGAACCAAAGGCAGAGTCGCTCTCTTATGGAAAAGGTGACCGAGTGAGCCATATCAAATTCGGCCAGGGCACTGTCATGGAAATCGTCTCCGGAGGCCGTGACTATGAGGTCACGGTAGACTTTGATAAACACGGTGTAAAAAAGATGTTTGCTTCCTTTGCAAAATTAAAGAAAACCGAGCAAAATTAGAAAAAAGATTAGTAATGAAACGGGATAAGTGATATAATAAAAAAAACACATAAGAAAGGGTGAATGACATGAAAAGTTTTGACGATTTACTAAGCGCGGCAAAAGTATCAGACATTATGCACAAGAAAGACAAAGATGATAATAAAATTGTCTGGGCTCTGGCAATCATCGGTGCAATCGCAGCAGTGGCAGGGATTGCGTATGCAGTCTACAAGTATTTGACTCCAGATTACATGGAAGACTTTGATGATGATTTCGATGACGATTTTGATGATGATTTCTTTGAAGATGAAGATGATATAAAGTTATCTGCAAAAGAGGAAGAAGAATAAAATTTACAGAAGGCATCTCAGCTGTGAGATGCTTTCTTTTTTTGTTTCTTAGAAAAGACTTTGTCAAGCGAATGCTTAAGGAAATCATTTGACTGCGTCAAAATATAAAAATTTTTTTAAGAAAGAATGTAGAAGCCAGCGGCAAAACGTGACACAAAGCGCGCAGTTATGCGGTTTAACCCGGTTTTAAAAAAATACAAAAAAGATGTTGACTTTTGCGCGCCTGTCCAGTATAATAAATCTTGCTTGTGAGAAAGACGGCAGCCAAACAACAGCAGTTTTGGAAAGTCTTTCAAGAAGGAATTACATATCGGGGTGTGGCTCAGCTTGGCTAGAGCGCTTGATTTGGGATCAAGAGGTCGCAGGTTCGAATCCTGTCACCCCGACTTTGCGGGTGTAGTTCAATGGTAGAACTCCAGCCTTCCAAGCTGATCACGTGGGTTCGATTCCCATCACCCGCTTTCGCTTTGCGAAGCATAGTATATATATTTATGCATATGAGTCTGTAGCTCAGCTGGATAGAGCAACGGCCTTCTAAGCCGTAGGTCATGGGTTCGAATCCCCTCAGGCTCGTTTTATTTCGCTCTTTTGAAATAATAATTTTATAGTTCATGTTTATGGTGGGTATAGCGCAGTTGGTTAGCGCGCCAGATTGTGGCTCTGGAGGCCGTGGGTTCGAATCCCATTATCCACCCTTTTTGTTTTATTAATTACAGGACTACTGGATTTCCTGAAAGATAATGGGCTATCGCCAAGCGGTAAGGCACAGCACTTTGACTGCTGCATTCGCTGGTTCGAATCCAGCTAGCCCAGTACGGGTGTGTAGCTCAGGTGGTAGAGCACTTGACTTTTAATCAAGTTGTCCGGGGTTCGAATCCCCGCACGCTCACTAGTCATCTATCGTTTATAGTATAGGTGGCATTTTTTATGCGGATGTGGCGGAACTGGCAGACGCGCTAGACTTAGGATCTAGTTCTTCGGAGTGCAGGTTCGATTCCTGTCATCCGCATTCATTTAATTTTACAGGCTGAAAAAACAGAACGGTACATTTGGATGGAATGTACCGTTCTGTTTTTGTTTCAGAGGTACTTATGAACATACGGCTGCATGCTTTGACCGGTTTTTGAAAAATCAGATTATTAAAATCAATTATTGAATTATCAGTTTTAAAAGCACTGCATATACTAAGAATCAGAAGACAACAAAACGGGCAGGAACCGGGAAAACCGAGGTCAGAAAAATGAACTTCTTTTAATAAGAAGAAATCAAAAAATCTGACCTCTTTTTTGTGGAAAACAAAAGAGTAGTATAAATTGCATAAATAAGTATATGGATTTGAGGAAAATATCAGACAAAACGTACAATAATAATTGGTAGAACCAAAGAAAATTATATTTCAAGAGTAAAAAAAGTAATTTTTCGCGAAAAATTTCGTAAAAAATAGGTTAATTTTTAGAATTGACAAAGCAATATAGGAGTATTATACTCACTACAAATTTAGGAAAGGAGGAGCAGTCGATGAGTTTATCGGAGAAATTGATGGAAGAACTTGTGAGCAGGACAGCGTTCACCATTCCTCTCTTCGGCGGGATTCCGGTACCGGAATCGGTTGTCGTCACATGGGGTATTATGGCTTTTGTCATCCTGCTGTGCCTGATCTTTGTGAGAAATTTAAAGCTTGTCCCCACAAGAAAGCAGGCCTGCATTGAGACTGCGGTGGGAGGAGTATACCGGTTTTTCCACGGGATTCTGGGCGACGAAGGAAAAGGCTATATCCCGTATCTTGCGACAGTCGGAATTTATCTCGGCCTTTCCAATTTGAGCGGTCTGGTCGGACTGACACCGCCTACGAAGGACATCAACGTAACGGCAGGGCTGGCGGTCATGAGCATCGTGCTGATAGAATATTCGGGAATCAGGAAAAAGGGTTTTAAGGGGTTCATAAAGAGCTTTGCCGAGCCTGTTCCGTTTATCGCACCGCTTAACGTGCTGGAAGTCTTCATAAGGCCTCTGTCGCTGTGTATGCGGCTCTTCGGAAATATTCTGGGTGGATTCGTCATAATGGAACTCTTAAAGATCGTAGCGCCGATTCTGGTGCCGATCCCGTTCAGTTTTTATTTTGACGTATTTGACGGACTGATTCAAATGTATGTGTTCGTTTTCCTGACGGCCATCTTTATGAAAGAGCTGATGGATTAGAATAACAAAAACAATCAATTATAGTATAAGGAGATGTAGATTATGTCATTAGTAGCATTAGGAGCAGGTATTGCAGTATTATCAGGTATTGGAGCAGGTATAGGTATCGGAATCGCCACATCAGGCGCAACAGATGCGATCGCAAGACAGCCGGAGGCAACAGGAGAGATCAATAAGACGCTGCTGCTCGGATGTGCGCTTGCAGAGTCAACGGCAATTTATGGTCTGGTTGTTGCAATCATTATCATGTTTGTACTTTAAAGAGAGCTTGGAGGCGGTATAGGTGTTAACATTTAACTCAGGACTCCTGTGGACGTTCGTGAATCTCATTGTGTTTTTCCTTATCTTAAAAAAGCTTCTTTTTCAGCCTGTTATGGGCATGATTGAGAAAAGGGAACAGATGATCAGCGGACAGATAGAGGACGCGGAACAAAAAAATACCCAAGCCGGGCTGCTGAAGGAAAAATACGAGGCCGAGCTTAAAAACGCCAATCAGGAGGCGGCTATGATCGTAAAGACAGCTAAGGAGCGGGGAAAAGAAGAATATGAGAAGATTTTAAGAGATGCCGGTGCGGAGGCGTCCAAAATAATTGCGGACGCAAGTAAAACCATCGAGACAGAGCGGGAAAAAGCAGTGCAGGGAATACAGAATGAAATTGCCCAGGTGGCGATCGCGGCGGCTTCCAAAGTGATTCAGGAGAATGTTGACCAGGCATCGAATGAAAAAATACTGGATGATTTTTTGAGAGAAGCGGGTGCAGGCCAATGAATGAGCTGACAGATAATTATGCAAAAGTATTTTTTGACTTAACGATCCCTGAAGAGTACATCCATGAGACGAAAAGGATCTGCAGTGAGTGTCCGGAATTCGTGAAGGCACTGGCAAGTCCGGTAGTTACAAAAAAAGAAAAACATGCAGTCATTGAAAGAGTGATCCCGGGACCGGTGCAGAGCTTTTTTAAGGTTGTCACAGACAACGGTGAGGCAGACAGCATCTTTGAGATATTTGCATCATATGATGAATTGGTTCTAAGAAAAAATAAAGTAGTCAAGGCAGTCTTTGCTTATGTCACCAAACCGGATGACAGGAAAATTGAAGACATAAAAAATATGATCTGCCGAAAATATCATAAAACAGGCGTAAATCTGCAGCTGAAAGAAGACCCGTCATTAATCGGCGGATTCATTCTGACTGTAGGTGATGATGTATATGACAGAAGCGTGAAGGCTTCCATTACAAAATTACAAAACAGCCTTGTGCGGAGGTGAAACAGTTGGGCAATATAAATCCGGAAGGAATTATTTCCGTTTTAAAAAGTGAGATAGAAGATTATGAGAATAAAATTGAGGTGCAGGAGGAAGGAACCGTTATCCAGGTAGGCGATGGTATTGCGACCGTGCATGGTTTAAACCATGCGATGTACGGGGAACTGGTAGAGTTTGAGAACGGTACCAGAGGCATTGTGCAGAATCTGGAGATGAAGACGATTGGCTGTGTGCTGCTGGGAAGTGATCACGGGCTGATTGAGGGGTCCAAAGTCGTCAGAAGCGGCAAGCGTGCCGGAGTACCGGTCGGGGATGCTTTGGTCGGACGTGTGGTTAATGCGCTGGGCGCTCCGATCGACGGAAACGGACCGATCAAGACCGATGGGTATCTCCCGATTGAGAGAGAAGCGGCGGGAGTCATCGACAGAAAATCCGTAGACGTACCGCTGGAGACAGGGATCCTTGCCATTGACGCAATGTTTCCGATCGGACGGGGACAGAGAGAACTGATCATCGGTGACCGTCAGACCGGCAAAACGTCCATTGCTGTGGACACAATTTTGAACCAGAAGGGCAAAGACGTCATCTGTGTGTATGTAGCTATCGGGCAGAAAGCATCCACTCTGGCTAAAATTGTTTCCACACTGAAGAAGCATGATGCCATGGACTATTCAATCGTCGTATCCGCATCGGCAAGCGATGTGGCTCCGGTCCAGTATATCGCGCCGTATTCCGGCACGGCCATGGCAGAGTATTTCATGGACAAAGGAAAAGACGTTTTGATCGTCTATGACGATCTGTCCAAACATGCGGTAGCTTACCGGGCCATGTCTCTGCTCTTACAGAGGCCGCCGGGACGGGAAGCATATCCCGGAGATGTATTCTACCTTCATTCAAGGCTGCTTGAGCGTTCATGCAGGCTGAATGAAGAACACGGAGGAGGATCCATTACGGCGCTGCCGATCATTGAGACTCTGGCAGGCGATGTATCTGCCTATATTCCTACCAATGTCATTTCCATCACAGACGGACAGATATTCCTGGAGAGTGATTTGTTCTTCTCCGGAATCCGGCCGGCGGTCAATGTGGGTCTGTCCGTTTCCCGCGTAGGAGGGGCGGCACAGACGAAAGCGATGAAGAAAGTTTCGGGAAGTCTGAGAATCGACCTGGCCCAGTTTCGGGAAATGGAGGTCTTTACCCAGTTCAGTTCAGATCTGGACCCGCAGACAAAGGAACTCCTTGATCATGGAAACAGGCTGGTAGAATTATTGAAACAGCCGCTCTATCATCCGATGAGCCTGCACAAACAGGTTATTCTTTTATGTGCAGCCAACCATCGTCTGCTCATGGATGTTCCGGTGAATGAGATCAAATCTTTTACAGAAGATCTTGTATCATTTTTTGAGGCTAAATATAGTCAGCTGGTCAGAGAGATTGATGAGAAAAAGGTACTGACCGATGAGGTAACGGAACAGATCGTTCAAGCAGTAAAAGAATTTAAAAAGTAGGTGAGCATACATGGCAAATATGACAGAAATCCGCTCCAGAATGAAAAGCATTCAGGAGACCATGAAGATCACCAACGCAATGTATCTGATCTCTTCCACAAAGCTTAGGAAGGCAAGGGAGAAGCTGGATGCCACGGCCCCATATTTTGAACTGCTCCAGTCGACAATCAAAGATATTCTGTTTCATTCACCGGACATTAATCATACCTTTTTTGACCAGAGGAAAAAGATAAAACCGGAAGATAAAAAGCGGGGTTATGTGGTCATGACGGCAGACAAGGGGATGGCTGGAGCCTACAACCATAATGTGCTGAAGCTTGCACAGGAGCGTCTGGCACAGGGAAATGACAATACCCTGTTTGTCATCGGCCAGATGGGAAGGAAGTATTTTACGAAAAAGAATGTCAGGATAGACATGGAGTTTCTTTATACCGCTCAGGACCCCAGCATGTGGCGTGCCAGAAATATTGCGGAAACATTGGTCGATCTTTACCGGAAGGAAAAACTGGATGAGATCTATATTATCTATACAAAGATGGTGACGCCTTTGAAGGCAGAGCCTGAAATTATCCAGATCCTGCCGCTGAAACGGCAGAGTTTTGAGGAAATGAATGTGGAACTCGAAAAGTATCACAAGATTGCCGATTATTCTCCGTCTCCCAAAGTAGTGATGGACCATTTGGTGCCCAACTATGTGAAAGGACTGATTTACGGAGCCCTGGTAGAGTCATTTTCCAGCGAGCAGAATGCGCGTATGATGGCGATGCAGGGGGCTACGGAAAGTGCAAAAGACATGATCAGGGAGCTGTCGCTTTTGTATAACCGTGCCAGACAGGCGGCAATCACCCAGGAGATTACAGAGATTGTAAGCGGCGCGAAAGCGTTTCAGAAGAAATAAAATTGATTTAGTCATAGAAAGAATTGTGGTGAAGATATGGAAAAGGGAAAAATCGTACAGGTTTTAGGTCCAGTCGTGGACGTGGAATTTGACGGCGGGTATCTTCCGCTGATCAAAGATGCGCTGACGGTAGAACTGGACGGCAAAAAACTTGTCATGGAAGCTGCCCAGCATATGGGGAACAACATTGTCCGCTGTATCCTGCTCGCATCCAGTGAAGGTCTGTCTAAAGATATGGAAGTGACAGCCACGGGAGCAGGGATCACGGTTCCGGTGGGCAGGCAGACACTGGGCAGAATGTTTAATGTGCTGGGACAGAATATTGACGGGAAAGAGCAGGTCGAAGGAGAAGAGCAGTGGGTCATTCACAGGGATCCTCCTACATTTGAGGAGCAGAGCCCGGTCGTAGAGATCCTGGAGACAGGAATCAAAGTCATCGACCTCCTGGCACCTTATGCAAAAGGCGGTAAAGTCGGATTGTTCGGCGGTGCCGGAGTGGGTAAAACGGTGCTGATTCAGGAGCTGATCCATAACATCGCCACGGAACACGGCGGATATTCTATTTTTACCGGGGTGGGAGAACGCTCCAGGGAGGGAAATGACCTGTGGACAGAGATGAATGAATCCGGGGTTATTGACAAGACAGCCCTCGTGTTCGGGCAGATGAACGAACCGCCGGGAGCCCGTATGAGAGTGGCGCAGACCGGTCTTACGATGGCAGAATATTTCAGAGACAGGGAGCATCAGAATGTGCTGCTGTTCATCGATAATATTTTCCGCTACGTACAGGCAGGTTCCGAGGTGTCTGCACTGCTTGGCCGCATGCCTTCTGCCGTCGGCTATCAGCCGACGCTGGCCAATGAAGTCGGAGAGTTTTTGGCCAATGAAGTCGGAGAGCTGCAGGAGAGGATCACGTCCACGAAAAACGGATCGATCACCTCTGTGCAGGCCGTCTATGTGCCTGCGGATGATTTGACGGACCCGGCTCCGGCAACTACCTTTGCCCATCTGGACGCCACCACGGTGCTTTCCAGAAAGATCGTGGAACAGGGAATCTATCCTGCGGTAGATCCGCTGGAATCCACATCCAGAATTCTGGAAGCGGAAGTGGTGGGAGAAGAACATTACGAAGTTGCAATGCAGGTTCAGGAGCTTCTCCAGAAGTACAAAGAGCTTCAGGATATCATTTCTATCCTCGGTATGGAAGAACTGGATGAAGACGATAAACTCGCAGTTTACCGTGCCCGTAAGATCCAGAAATTCCTCTCACAGCCGTTTCATGTGGCAGAGAATTTTACCGGCATGAAGGGCAAATATGTGCCGGTGAGCGAGACCATCCGCGGATTTAAAGCCATTATAAGCGGAGAGATGGACGAATATCCGGAAAATGCATTCTTTATGGTGGGAACCATTGATGAAGTCATTGAGAAGGCAAAGAGTGAAACGGCCAGGGAAGCGTAAGAAAGAGGGATGAGCATGGGAAAGACCTTTTATTTGGAAATTACGGCCAGTGACCGGAAGTTTTATAACGGTGAATGTGAAATGATGATCTTTCCGGCGATCGACGGGCAGCAGGGCATCCTGCCCAACCATGAGTCCATGGTGACCGCTGTGAAGGCAGGAGAACTCAGGTTCAAAGTAAATGGTGAGTGGAAAGAAGCTGCCGTGGGCGATGGATTTGTTGAGATTATGCCGGAATTCGTCGTTCTTTTGGCAGACACGGTGGAATGGCCGGATGAAATTGATATCCGGAGGGCAAAAGAAGCAAAAGAACGGGCCCAGGAGAGGCTCAGACAGAAGGAAAGCCAGAGAGAGTACTATCACAGCAAGGCGGCGCTTTCCAGAGCAATGGCAAGGCTTAAAGTGACAGGAAAACATTTATAAGGCAGAATTCGATGCCGGAGGTCGACAACAATTAGTTGACAAGCCAAAAAGAATCCGCTATTATAAACTTTAATAAAAGGGAGTAGCTGGCGAGCAAATCGTTTGCGGTGTCGTCAATCTCGATGAAGAAATTCATCCGTATCGTAATGAAACAGCGAGACTTTTATTGCACGAAAGATGCAGTAAAAGTCCCGCTGTTTTTTTCGTCGGAAAAAGAAAGAAAATACATATAGAAATGGAGAATGATGAAAATGAAAGAATTTTACCAACAGACAGCAGAAGAAGTCAGGAAGCAGCTCAATGGCTCAATGGAACCGCTGACTGCAGCCCAGGTCACGGAACATCAAAAGCAGTATGGGTATAATGAATTGGTGGAAGGAAAAAAGAAAAGTGTGCTTCAGATTTTTCTGGAACAGTTTAAAGATTTTCTGGTCATTATACTGATTGCAGCGGCCACGGTGTCAGGATTTCTTGGGGATGTGGAGAGCACCGCGGTTATTTTGGTTGTCATCACGATCAATGCCATTCTCGGTACGGTCCAGACTGTGAAAGCGGAACAGTCTCTGAACAGCTTAAAGCAGCTTTCGGCTCCTACAGCCAAGGTGATCCGGGACGGAATCACGGTACAGATTCCTTCCAGGGAAGTGACTGTGGGGGATGAGATACTTCTGGAAGCAGGGGATTCCATACCTGCGGACGGAAGAATCTTAGAATCAGCCAGCTTAAAAGTGGACGAGAGTGCACTGACCGGGGAAAGCTTGGGTGTTGAGAAGACCACAGGCATCATCATCAGCCAGGTTCCGCTTGGTGACCGGACCAATATGGTGTACTCGGGAAGCTTTGTCACCTACGGAAGAGGAAAATTCCTTGTGACCGGGGTGGGAATGGACACAGAAGTCGGAAAGATTGCGGGAATGCTGAAAAATACAGAGGAAAAGAGGACTCCTCTCCAGGTCAATCTGGATCAGTTCGGACAAAAACTTTCCATCCTGATTCTGGTATTCTGCGGCATTTTATTTGGGATCAGCGTTATCCGGGGCGAGGATATGGGAGACGCATTTATGTTTGCCGTAGCATTGGCGGTTGCGGCGATCCCGGAAGCATTAAGTTCTATCGTGACGATCGTTCTCTCCTTCGGAACACAGAAGATGGCCAAGGAGCATGCGATCATCAGAAAGCTCCAGGCGGTGGAAGGACTGGGAAGTGTGTCCATTATCTGTTCTGACAAGACAGGTACGCTTACGCAGAATAAGATGACAGTAGAAGACTATTATGTGGGAGGTGTCAGGATTCCTGCCGCCCATATCGATCTGAAGAAACCGGCCCAAAAACAGCTGCTTGACTACAGCATGCTCTGCAACGATTCTACGAACGTCAACGGCGAAGAGATTGGAGACCCCACGGAGACGGCACTGATCAATCTGGGGGACAAGCTGGGAAGAAAAGCTGAGAGCGTCCGTTGCTTTTACCCGAGGGTGGCAGAGATACCTTTTGACAGTGACCGTAAACTGATGTCTACGGTACATGATATGGAAAACGGCTATGTCATGGTGACAAAAGGAGCTGTGGACGTGCTGTTAAACCGTCTGGTATCGATTCAGAAAGGAGACAAAACCACGCCGATCACCAACTGGGATAAAAAACAGATTGAAGCCTGCAACCAGGAGTTTTCACGGAACGGTCTGAGAGTTTTGGCTATTGCATATAAGACCATAGAAAAAGGGAAACGGCTCACGCCGGAGGATGAAAACGGCTATACGTTCCTTGGACTGATCTCTATGATGGACCCTCCAAGAAATGAATCCAGATCTGCGGTAGCGCAGTGTATCCAGGCGGGGATACGCCCGATCATGATTACAGGAGACCACAAAGTAACTGCCGCCGCCATAGCCAAGCGAATCGGCATATTAAAACATGAAAGCGAAGCCTGTGAAGGTTCTGAGATCGACCATATGTCTGATCAGGAGCTTGAGAAATTTGTGGAAGGGATTTCTGTCTATGCGAGAGTTTCGCCGGAGCATAAAATCCGGATCGTAAAGACATGGCAGAGAAAGGGCAATATCGTTTCAATGACAGGTGACGGAGTCAACGATGCGCCGGCGCTCAAGCAGGCAGACATCGGGGTTGCAATGGGGATCACGGGAAGTGAAGTTTCCAAAGACGCTTCCTCAATGGTGCTTACAGACGATAACTTTGCAACCATCGTAAAGGCAGTGGAAAACGGAAGGAATTTGTACCGGAACATAAAAAATGCGATCCAATTCCTGTTGTCGGGAAATTTTGCGGGAATCCTTGCGGTGCTCTATGCGTCTGTCGCTGCACTTCCGGTTCCGTTTGCTCCGGTGCATTTACTGTTTATCAATCTGCTGACAGACAGCCTTCCGGCCATTGCACTCGGACTGGAACCCCACACCGACAAGGTGATGGAAGAGAAACCGAGGCCTGTGAACGAATCCATACTCACAAAAGATTTTCTGGTTAATATCGGAATCGAAGGATTTGTGATTGGAGTCATGACGATGATCGCATTTATGGTGGGATACCGGGACCACAATGCTCTTCTGGCGAGCACAATGGCATTTGGAACGCTTTGTATGTCGAGGCTGGTGCACGGCTTTAACTGCAAGTCAAATCATCCGGTGCTGTTTACAAGGAAATTTTTCGACAATGTGTATCTGATTGGTGCATTTATACTCGGAGTGATTCTGATGACATGCGTAATGACGATACCTTCGCTTCATACATTGTTTAAGGTCCAGACACTGAATATGCAGCAGCTGTTTACCGTATATGGGCTGGCACTGGCCAATCTTCCGCTGATCCAGCTGCTGAAAGCCATAAGAGTAAGAGTGAGGATATTATAAGATGGTGATAAAAGGAGCCGAATCCTGATTTTATTTTGGGAATCGGTTCCCTTTTTCTTGTCAGAAAAACAGAAAAGCTTTAAAATAGAGAAAACGGAAGAGAGACAGGGATGATCAGAAAAAGGGGGATATATGAAAAAAATTACAGGGAGAAGATTTTGCAGAAGAGCAGCGGTCTGTTTGTCTGTACTGCTGATCAGCATTATCTTTCTGGGGAATCACTGGAGTTTTGAGGCCTCCGAAAAGGAAACAGAACAAACGGATCAACGGGTGGTGAAGGTAGGATTTTTAGAAACTCCGGGGATATGCGAAAAAGATAAATACGGAAATTATACCGGGCTGACACCGGATTATCTGAATGAGATTGCAAAATATACGAACTGGGAATACGAATATGTCCCGACTACAGCGGACACCTTTATACAGGATCTTGCGGATGGAAAGTATGATGTATTGGGAGGTGCCTACTATGCCAAGGAATTGGAGCCTTATTTTGCATATCCAAAGTACAGTATGGGGAGCAGCCGTGCAGGACTTCTGTGTCTGAAAGAAGATAACAGGATCAAAAGTTATGAGCTGAATACGCTGAACGGCAAAACCATCGGAGTCTATGAGAAAGCGGATGAAAAGATCCGAAGGCTGAAAGACTTCTTAAAGATCAACAATATTAAGTGCAGGCTGAAATACTATGGTCCCAAAGACCTCTCAGAAAGTGGAGACCTTTATAAGTATTTATTAAATAAAGAAGTCGATTTGCTGCTGGGAAATGAACTGGAGGAGAATCCTGATTTCCGGCTGGCTGCTTCCTTCGATGCTCAGCCTTATTATCTTGTAACAAGCCCGAAAAATAAAGAGATTCTGAACGGAATTAATTCTGCGCTGGAAAAGATCCAGGACGCCGATCCTGGTTTTGAAAAGGAAAAGTATGAAGAAAATTTTAAAGACAGACAGAAGATATCGTCCGTCTATCTGACGAAAGAAGAGGAGAAATATATCGCCGCCAAGAAATCGGTTTCGGTTGCTGTTGTAGCAGACTGGCACCCTTTCTACTGTAAGCAGAATACTACAGATCACCATGATGGTATTATTCCGGAAATACTCGAAGAGATCTCTGATTTTTCCGGCCTGAAGTTTACTTATGTCACTGCGGATTCGTATGAGGAGGCCATCCGGCTGGTACAAGAAGGCAAGGCAGATATTATGGGATTTTTTCTGGATACTGAAGCAGATGCGAGAAAGAATGATCTTGTCCTGACCAGCGCCTATGTCAGCCTTAACAATATTGTCATCAGAAATAAATCAGAGAATTTTCCTTCCGACGGGATGGAAGCCGGGGTTCTGAAAGGAAGAACACTCCCGGATGAAATAAAGGCGAAAAGAGTGAAATATTATAGGGATGCAGAAGAGATTATTTCGGCACTGAATAAAGGAAAAGTGGACTTCGTGTACGGTCTGGCGGCTTCTATGGAACAGGAGATGCAGAACCACCGGTATAATAATGTCGTCCCGGTGACAGGAGTCAACATTAACATGGGGGTGTCCTTTGCACTGGCGGGCCCGGCGGATACCAATCTCCTGTCGATACTCAACAAATCCATAAATAATGTTACATCGGATGAGAGGAATACAATTCTTAACAGGAATCTGGTTTCCTTCGGCACCTCATTTTCGTTTAAAGATTATATTTATGCAAACCCCATCGCTGTACTTTGTCTGCTGGCAGTCATTATGCTTATGGCGGCAGCAGCCTTTATTCTGACTTACAGATCCAAAATGAGAAGCAGGATCATGCAGAGTGAACTTGAGAAAGCAGAGGCAAAGAGCAGGGCAAAGAGTGAATTTCTCTCTCAGATGAGTCATGAGATACGGACACCTATGAACGCGATCACAGGTCTCACCGATTTGCTGCGGATGGAGGAGAAGCTTCCGGACGGAGCCAGGGAAAAACTGCAAAAAATTCATGCATCCTCTCAGTATATGCTGTCACTGATTAACGATATTCTGGATATGTCAAAGATTGAAAATGGAAAGCTGAACATTGAGCCCGAAGACTTCTCTCTGACAGAACTGCTGGATGGGTTAATTGAAATGATGGAAGTGCAGGCAGAAGAAAAGCAGATTCATTTTGAATTTGTCAGGGAGATTGAGCATGACTTTGTAACAGGAGATCCGATCCGCCTGCGCCAGGTACTGACCAATCTTCTCTCTAATGCCTTTAAATTTACGAAGCACGGAGGCAGAGTCACTCTGACTGTCCGGGAGGAGCACAGGGACGTCAGTACTGGGGAATATTTCTTCTCTGTCAAAGATAATGGGATCGGTATCGCCCAGGACAGGCAGAAACAGATTTTCGAGGCCTTTGAACAGCTGGGAGCCAGCAGCGCAAGAAGCGAGGGAACAGGTCTCGGACTCCCGATCAGTTCAAGCATCATCAAGGCTATGGGAGGAAATCTCATGGTGGAGAGCCAGACTGGCAAAGGTTCTGAGTTTTATTTCAGACTCTGTCTGCCCACCGGGAAAGACAGCACGAACTACAGGAGTGAAAATGCTTTGGAACTTCGGCAGTTCCATGATATCCGGATTCTGGTTGCGGAAGATAACGATCTGAATGCAGAAATTGTAAAAGAACTGCTTGAGATGGAAGGCGCGTCCGCAGAACGGGCAGTCAACGGGCAGGAAGCCGTGGAACGATTTTTGTCGGGTGAACAGGGCCGTTATCAGCTTATTTTAATGGACATCAAGATGCCGCTGAAAAACGGTTATGAAGCGGCGGAAGAGATCAGGAAAAGCAGCCATCCGGATGCAGAAACAGTACCGATCATTGCGATGACAGCAAACTCTTTCAAAGAAGATATGGATGCAGCGTTTGCCTCAGGAATGAACGGTTTTGTGCCAAAGCCGATAGACATTGGATATCTCAATCAGGTGATGGAAGAGAACCTGAAAAAGGAATAAAAAAGTGCCGTATCCCAGAGGATAAAACGGGGATACGGCATTTCCTTTTAATCTAAAATAAATGGTTTTAATGCATTTTCAATGTCTTCCAGTTCGTCTTCACCGTAAACAGTGAGAAGCAGCGGTTTGGACAATTCCAGGCTGAAAATGCCCATAATGGATTTTGCATCGACAACATAGCGGCCGGATGCTAAATCTATCTCGGATTTAAACCGGTTGATCAAGTTGACAAAGTCTTTTACTTTGTCTATGGAATCTAACAATATTTTATAGGTTTTCATATCAAACACCCCTTTCTTCTTTGCTGATGCAATGTCATGGTACAATTTTTTCAGCGGAAAGTCAAATTTCTCATAAGAATATATTGACAAGAAACGGATAAAATGAATAAAATAAAGATCAGCGAAAAGGGAGAGCAGAAAGCAGGGAGGAAGATACATGGGACTTTTAACAAGAGTAACAGATAATAATCCATTTAGTAAAGATATCGACGAATTGCTGGAAAAGCGTGCTGATGTACAGGAAAAAGATACGGAAGACGGACTTACCTATGAAGAATCTATGAAAAAGATTGAGGAACGGATTAAGGAATTAGGCATCCTTGAAGAGGAAGAATAAAATGCAATTTTAGACGTGCGTCAATATGCGGCGCACGTTTTCATACATCTGAATTGTTAACCTATATACTTATCATGGTTGACAATTTGAAGTTCATA
>NZ_FR889178.1:77727-81021 GCF_000432215.1 Anaerostipes sp. CAG:276 | reverse complement strand
AGAGAAAGGAGTTTATATGCTGGAGGAATTTACAAGACAGATCCTTTCAGGAGAACAGGAACAGATTAAAACAGAAGATGTATTGTTTTTGCTGGATGCAGATCTTGAGATGCTGTGCCGGTCGGCGGACAGGATCAGAAAGCATTTTTGCAAAGACCATGGAGATCTCTGCACGATCATCAATGGGAAAAGCGGAAAGTGCAGCGAGGACTGCAGGTTTTGTGCACAGTCATCCCATCACCGGACCCATGCGGAAGATTATGCGTTTCTTCCGGCCGAAGAGATCTTAAAGGACTGCCGGATGCAGGAGAGGAAAGGAATACATAGATACTCTGTCGTGACAGCCGGAAAATCCCTTGAGGGAGAAGATTTTTCAAGAGCTTTAAAGGCCTATCGTGTTATGTCTGAGCAGTGCAGTGTTTCCCTTTGTGCATCCCACGGATTTTTGTCTTATGATGCTTTTTTAGATCTGAAAAGGAATGGAGTTACACGATATCACTGTAATTTAGAGACATCAAGACGTTTTTTTTCTGAGATCTGCACGACGCATACATATGATGATAAGATCGCAAATATCGAGAGGGCAAAGAAAGCAGGCCTTGAGATCTGTTCCGGAGGGATCATCGGAATGGGTGAGACAGAGGAGGACAGGCTTTCTTTGGCCCTTGAGCTGGCAGGACTCGGAGTTGACTCGATCCCGGTCAATGTTCTTACGCCGATCAAAGGTACTCCTCTGGAAGGAAGAAGAAGGCTTAAGGAAGAAGAAATACTGAGAACGGTCGCAGTGTTCCGGCTCTTAAATCCAAAAGCAGAAATTCGTCTGGCTGCAGGGCGGAATTTGATGAAAGACTGCGGAAGAGAGGCGTTTTGTTCCGGGGCAAACGGAGCAATCACTGGTGATATGCTCACTACATCCGGCAACAGGGTGGAAGACGACAGAAAAATGTTTTTACAGCTTGGATTTTCATTGACATAAGGAGGAATAACCATGAAGAAACTAGAAACAAGGCAGATGACACTCATAGGATTGATGTCGGCACTCATGTGCGTTGCGGGACCGCTTTCTGTTCCGCTGCCGTTTACACCGGTTCCAATATCTCTGACAAATCTGATCATTTATCTGACAGCATTTGTACTCGGGTGCAAATCAGGTACTGTGAGTTATGTGATCTATCTGCTGCTTGGCACAGCGGGACTTCCTGTTTTTTCGGGATTTACGGGAGGCCTGTCCAAACTTGCCGGTCCTACGGGCGGATATTTGATCGGATTCATATTGACGGCTGCAGTCTGCGGGTTTGCAGCGGATCACTCCGGAGGAAAAAGGACCATACAATTTGCAGGAATGGTGATTGGAACGCTGGCAGCATATCTGTTCGGAACCGTTTGGCTCTGTTTACAGATGAACCTTACACCGCTCCAGGGCCTCATGGCCGGAGTCATCCCATATTTGCCGGGGGATCTGGTGAAAATGATACTGGCTGCGGCGATAGGAAACAGCATACGGCATACGGTGAAGCAAACGGCGTCGGCGTCTTCGCATTGATGAAAAGGCATGAAAATAATTTTTTCATGCCTTTTTGTTGACAAATTATTTGTACTATCGTATTATTGTATTAAAAGATCAGTACAATAATACGATAGTACAAGGAGGATATATGGATACGATTGTGAAAGCAGAGGAGATTACAAAATCCTTTGGAAAACAAATAGCAGTGAGAAATGTCAGTATGGAAGTAAACAAGGGAGATATTTACGGATTCATCGGGGAGAACGGTGCAGGGAAGACTACCATGATCCGGATGATGGCAGGACTGGCCAAACCCTCCTCCGGCAGACTTTCCCTGTTCGGTTCCGGTGATCTGGTGAAGGCCAGAGAGAAGATCGGGACAGTGATTGAATATCCGGCGCTGATGCCCGGTATGACGGCCAGAGAGAATCTCATGGTGGAGATGAAGCTCAGGGGATTGAAGGATCCGAAAAAGATTGAAGAAGTTCTTATAAAGGTAGGGCTTGCAGACACCAAAAAGAAGAAGGTGAAAAATTTTTCCCTTGGTATGAAGCAGAGGCTGGCGATCGCCATTGCACTTTTGGGCGATCCGGAATTTTTAATTTTGGATGAACCTACCAACGGGCTTGATCCGGTTGGAATCCGTGAGATCAGAGAGCTGATCCAGGAGCTGAATCAGGAACATCACATCACGGTTTTGATATCAAGCCACATTTTGGGAGAGTTATCGAAACTGGCTACCAGATACGGTATCATCCACAAGGGCGAACTGATCCAGGAATTTACGGAAGAAGAATTAAACAGGCAGAGCCAGTCCAGTCTCACGGTAAAGATGCCGAAGGAACAGCGGGAGAAGGCGTGCAGAGTTATGAGAGAGCAGTTTTCAGCCAGAGAATTCCAGATGGTTGGAGAAGAAGAACTGAAGGTCTACGGATTTTTAGAAAAGCCAGGGAAAGTCAATCAGGCGCTTATGCAGGAAGGA
The DNA here is from genome assembly GCF_000432215.1 of Anaerostipes sp. CAG:276. Lineage (NCBI taxonomy): Bacteria > Bacillati > Bacillota > Clostridia > Lachnospirales > Lachnospiraceae > Anaerostipes > Anaerostipes sp. CAG:276. The sequence continues at coordinate 78,532 of NZ_FR889178.1, read as the reverse complement.
ATCCAGGTAGAAGAAATCTTCGTAGAAAACATGGATTTGGAAAAATACTTTTTAAGAGCAGTGGGAGGTGCGGCATGTTAAATTTAATTCGGGCAGATGTTTATAAATTGTTAAAATCAACGTCATTTCGTGTGTGCGGAGTGCTGTTTCTTTTGCTGGCGGGATCTGAAAATTTTCTTTATCATCTTGTGGAAAAAATGGGCGGCGGTACTGGGACGCAGACGACGGTCCTTTCAAGGATACAGGGGACAGATACCTCTTATCTGATTCTGCTGGCGATCGTTATTTCCCTGTTCATCGGAAGTGAATATACCTATGGAACCATTAAAAACCTGGCATCAAAGCATTACGAGAGGAATGAAATCTTTGCTTCCAAGTGGATCGTGAGTGTTCTGCTGGCAACGGTTTATTTCGCGGTGAGCATCGTAATTGTGGGAATCACCGCTGCGTTTTACTGGAAAACCGGAGATTTGAGCGGGAATGTTATAAGCAATACCGCAGGCTTTTTGTTCACAAAATATATTCTGGTCCTCAGTATCACTTCTCTGTATGTCATGGCCGCCTTTGTAATAAGGAAGACACAGTTTGTCCTTCCGGTTGCCATCATTGGGCTGGACGTTATCGGAACCATTGCATTATATGGCGATATGGGACTCACAAAACTATTGGGGCATACGGTGCAGCTGTCAAAATACTGGCCGGGCAACATGCTGTCTATGATCATTCAGAGCGGCGCACAACATGCTGAACTTCTTCCGGGGGTTTTAACCGGACTTGTATTTCTTACTGCGGCTGCGGCCGGGGG
>NZ_FR889178.1:37365-77718 GCF_000432215.1 Anaerostipes sp. CAG:276 | reverse complement strand
GCTGCGGCCGGCGGAGTTATACATTTTAAACGTGTGGATATCAAATAACCCGGTTGACATTTTTATGGAAAGCACATAAACTATATGGTAAGTGAAATGCGCAGAACAGAAAGAGTACCTACACTGGAACTAACAGAGAGAAACTGTCACCGGCTGAAAGCAGTTTTTAGGAAATGTGTTGGGAATGCCTCTGGGAGCAGACAGGGCGAATCGACAGTAGTCCTGTACGTGGCCGGCGTTAACGGAAGGTTAAGGGAAAGCATCCTCAAGGATACTTTAAGTAAGAGTGGAACCGCGGATATAACTTCGTCTCTTTTTTGAGACGGAGTTTTTTATTACTTAGGAAAGCTCTGCGACCTTCCCTGTGAAAATAAAAACGCTCCGCGGGCTGTACACAGATGTGTAAGGAAATTATTTGACTGCGTCATTGGGAAGTTGAAGTGTGGGCTTGCCCACTTTGTTCTATGGAGGTAAGTATGGGCTTTAGAGAGTTTGCAAAAAGCCAGTTTGACATCATAAAGGACCGGGACCCGGCCCTTAAAAATCAAAAGGAAGTATATTTATATCCTTATGTAAAGGCTTTATACTGGTATCGGATCACCCATCGTATGTATAAGGAAGGAAATTTTTATAAGGCCAGAAAGATATCACAAAAGATTGCCCGAAAGACTGGGATTGAGATTCACCCGGGAGCACAGATAGGAAAAGGCCTGTTTATTGACCACGGACATGGGGTTGTCATCGGTGAGACTACGATCATCGGCGACAATGTGACGATTTACCAGGGAGTCACGCTGGGAGGCACCGGAAATGAAACCGGGAAGCGCCACCCTACCATCGAGGACAATGTTTTGATCAGCGCCGGTGCGAAAGTACTAGGATCGATCACGATTGGGAAGAATTCCAAAATAGGAGCGGGTTCCGTTGTAGTTTCCGATGTGCCTCCCAACTCCACCGTGGTCGGAGTGCCGGGCAGAGTGATCAAGAGAGACGGGACCAGGATTCAGAGCCTGGAGCTCAACCAGATCGATCTTCCGGACCCGGTTGACATGGATATTGAGAAGCTGGCAAAAGAAAACGCTGAGTTAAGAAGTGCACTGAATATATTTATGGAGCACTGCAAACGTGTAGAAGATGCTGCGAAAGGAGATAGAGAATGAAGATCTATAATACACTGACAAGAAAAAAAGAGGAGTTTGTACCGGTACACCCTGGGAAAGTGGGGATGTATGTGTGCGGCCCCACAGTTTATAACTATATTCATATCGGAAACGCACGGCCGATGATCATCTTTGATACGGTCCGCAGATATTTTGAATATAAAGGATATGATGTGAATTACGTCTCAAATTTTACAGATGTGGATGATAAGATCATCAAGAAAGCCAATGAGGAAGGCGTATCTGCCACAGAGATCGCAGAGCGTTACATTGAAGAGTGTAAAAAAGATATGGAAGGCTTAAACGTGAAGCCGGCGACCCATCAGCCGAAAGCCACGGAAGAGATCGACGGAATGATCCGTATGATCGGGACCTTGATTGAAAAAGGGCATGCCTACGAAGTAAATGGTACGGTTTACTTTAAAACCCGTTCTTTTGACGGATACGGAAAGCTTTCCAAAAAGAACATTGACGACTTGGAGGCAGGCCACAGGGATATTAAAGTCCGCGGGGAAGAAGGCAAACAAGATCCGCTTGATTTTGTGCTTTGGAAGCCGAAAAAAGAAGGTGAGATTGCATGGCCGTCTCCTTGGGGAGAAGGCCGCCCGGGATGGCATATCGAATGTTCCGAAATGTCGAAAAAGTATATCGGGGATACGATTGACATTCATGCGGGAGGAGAGGACTTGATTTTTCCTCATCACGAAAATGAAATTGCCCAGAGTGAAGCATGCAACGACGAATGTTTTGCAAACTACTGGATGCACAACGGGTTCTTAAATATCGACAATCAAAAGATGTCCAAATCGGCCGGCAACTTTTTTACTGTCAGAGAGATCAGTGAAAAATATCCGCTGCAGGTTATCCGGTTTTTCATGCTGAGCGCACATTACCGCAATCCGCTGAACTTCAGCGATACGCTTGTGGAATCTGCCAAGAACGGACTGGACCGCATCCTCACAGCGATTGATCTTGTAAGGGATCAGGCCGATAAACCGGAGACAGCTGCAGGAAAAGAAGAAGAGGCTAATCTTGAAGAAGCAAGGAAATTGGTCGGCAAGTTTGAGGAAGCTATGGAAGATGATTTCAACACGGCGGATGCGGTCTCTGCCATCTTTGAACTTGTGAAGCTGGCCAATACAACCGTAAAAGAGTCATCCTCTGATTATGCGGCAAAGCTCCTGGAAACCATGGAAACGCTGTGCGGAGTACTCGGAATCGAGACAAAGCAGGAAGAAGATATTCTGGATGAAGAGATTGAAAGGATGATTGAGGAACGGCAGCAGGCGAGAAAAGAAAAAGATTTTGCCAGAGCAGATGAGATCAGAGACGAACTGCTGGAAAAAGGGATTATTTTAAAGGATACAAGAGAAGGCGTAAAATGGAAACGAGCTTAATTGAGTTTATGACGAAGGGACTTGACCTGCCTCAAATGGACCCTAAGGCTTACTCACCCCTTGGGCTCGCCTACATCGGAGATGCGGTCTATGAGATCGCCGTTCGGACACTGGTTATCTCTGAAGGGAACATGAGTGTGAATAAGTATCACAAAAAATCCAGCAGTCTGGTGAAAGCTTCCGCTCAGGCAGGGGTTTATGATAATATTAAAGAAAAGCTCACAGACGAAGAGGCAGCCGTCTATAAGCGGGGCCGAAATGCCAAATCTGCTACGGCCGCAAAAAATGCTTCGATCGTGGAATACCGGATGGCCACAGGGGTCGAAGCCCTGATCGGATATCTGTACTTATCCGGGAGGACGGCACGGGCTTTGGAGCTGATTAAAATTGGATTAGATGTAGGAGAAAATGAATGAGTTACGAAGAATATCTGCTGGCGGGAAGAAATGCGGTGCTGGAGGCACTGAGGGCGGGAAAGCCCATTGATAAGATCTATATTCTGGACGGATGCCAGGACGGTCCCGTCCGGACGATCGTCCGGGAGGCAAAGAAGACAGACGCAGTTCTGAATTTTGTAGAAAAAGAACGTCTGGATCAGCTTACAAAGGAACATCATCAGGGCGTAGTCGCAATGGCTGCGGCCTATGAATATGGACAGATGGAAGATCTGTTTGCCAGGGCAGAGGAAAAGAAGGAAGATCCGTTTTTTATTCTACTGGACGGTATTGAAGATCCTCACAATCTGGGAGCTATCATAAGAACAGCAAATCTTGCCGGAGCCCATGGCGTTATCATTCCAAAAAGAAGGGCAGTGGGACTGACCCCGACGGTGGCAAAAACATCCGCAGGAGCGCTGAATTATACCCCGGTGGTCAAAGTGACCAACTTGTCAAATACGATGGAAGAACTGAAGGAGCGGGGATTATGGTTTGTCTGTGCTGATATGGACGGGGACATGATGTACCGCCAGAATTTAACCGGTCCTATTGGGCTGGTCATCGGAAACGAGGGCAGCGGTGTCAGCCGCCTTGTGAAGGAGAGGTGTGATTATACCGCTTCTATTCCGATGAACGGCGATATTGATTCTCTGAATGCATCGGTTGCAGCCGGCGTGCTGGCTTATGAGATCGTGAGGCAGAGGCTTTTAAAATAGGGGAACTATGAAAGACTTTGAACATTATTCTGACAGGGACCTGTTAAATGAGATAAAAAGCGGTGACGATCGGGCGATGGATTTTCTTCTGAACCGGTATGGGGGACTGGTGCGCAGGGAATCCAGGAAGTTCTTTCTGGCCGGAGCCGATGAGGAGGACTTGATCCAGGAAGGGATGATCGGTCTTTTTAAAGCTGTAAAAAATTATGATGACGAAAAGAACGCCTCCTTCTCTACATTTGCATCACTTTGTGTAAAACGGCAGATTTATACGACGGTGACGGCTTCCAAGAGAAAGAAACACGGTCCATTGAACAATTATATCTCACTGTTTAATGAACAGGGAGAGGAAGACCAGTTTATGGAAGAAGACACAAATCCGGAACAGGTTCTGATACAAAAGGAAAACATCTCTGACTATTATAAGAAAATTGAGACAAAGCTCAGCAGTTTTGAGAAAGATGTGATGGAACTTTATCTGAGCGGAGAGAATTATGTGGAGATCGCCGTAAAACTGGACAAACCGAAAAAGTCCATTGACAATGCGATTCAGAGGATCCGCAGAAAATTAGGGGAAGAAAGTTAATCACCCGGAGGGGGAGTATACATGCAGAATGTTTATGCGTTGTCCGATATTCACGGCCAGGGCCGGGCTTTTTTTGAGATGCTGGAGAAGATCCGTTTCTCTCCGGAAGATAAATTATATATTATCGGAGATGTGGTGGACCGCGGGCCGGATGGCATCCAGCTGCTGGAATATATAAGGGAACAGCCGAATATGGAACTTCTCATGGGAAATCATGAAGATATGTTTCTAAGAACGATGGATGACGAAGAGTCATGGTATGAGACGTGGATTTTTAACGGCGGAGGTGTTACGTTAGCTTCTCTTATGTCGTTTCCGAAAAAGGAGCAGGAGCAATGTATTGAGTTTGTGCGAAAGCTTCCTCTTTACCGGATGATCACAGTGGAGAACAAGCGTTATCTTTTGGTTCATGCAGGCATTGATGCAGCACTGGGAGATTCAGAGGATAAGATTTCACAGATGGACCGGGATAACCTTTTATGGATTCGCAGGGAGTTTTTCAATGCTGCCCTTGCCTGTCCGTATACCGTTGTTTTTGGACACACACCCACAGGTGCACTGCTTTATTATGCCGGGACTTTGACGGAAGAAGCAAGGGAACAGGCTGCCGCATTTCATATTACAAAATGGGATCACAGGATCGCCATTGACTGCGGAGCCGCCTACGGTGAAAATCTTGGCTGTCTGAGATTGAATGATCAGGAAGAATTTTATATAAAAATATGAAAAAATATTGACAAGATTCGATCGGTATGATAAATTTAATAACGGTCTTGCTGATGTGGCACAGGTGGTAGCGCACCTCATTGGTAGTGAGGAGGTCACGGGTTCAACTCCCGTCATCAGCTTATCGTAAGAAACGGCTCAAACCTTGATTTTATGCGGGTTTGAGTCGTTTTTTTTGCTTGAATGCTTTGTATGAAGAATAGGAAAATGATTTTGATATAATAATTTTAACGAGATTTTTTATTACATATATTTACAAAAAAATGATTTACTTTAAATTCCAAATATGTTAAAGTAGAATCATGAAATATACTTACAGTACCAAGAAAGGGGTTGGTACAATGAAAATAGAATATAAAAAGAAAGCTGTTAAATACATAAATAGTTGTGATAAATCAACTAAAAGACGCTTGAAAGACAGCATTGAGAAATTACCGCTCGGTGATGTAAAAAAATTAACTGGATATGAGTGTGAGTATAGATTAGGGGTTGGTAATTTGCGTGTGTTATTTACGTTTGAAAATGATATAATAACAATAAATGAGATAAGACCAAGGGGAAAAGCATATAAGAGGCTTTAGGAGGTGTAAACAATGAGCAGAGAAACAATAAAGAATTTGATTGACATGATAGATGAAAAGGATATAGATACAATTTACAAGGTAATTTTGAAATTTATTCCGGAAGTGAGTCCTGATCCGGATGAGATTGAAGCAATTGCAGAGGCAAAAGCAGACAGGAGTGCTACAATTTTGCATGAAGACATTCATTGGGATTAGTCATGTTAAACGTTTGCAGATGTAGGCCCTCTTTTACATGAGAAAATGGTAAATAAGAATAAGGTTATTATAAAAAGTACAATTTTATGCGGAGTTAAGAGGCACTGAAACACTAGAGATTATGAGGCGGGTTACTCGGCTACCCGTCTCTTTTTTTTAAATATTTCAGGAACATATAAATTGAAATATGGAGGTAATACAAAATGGAACTAAAGATTTTAAAACAGGATTTTTCCATCGGTAAGCTTCACGATGTTTCCCAGGCAGATTTACAAAATGAGTTTTGCTTTTTTGCTAAAACCGACCAGGAGAATTCACTGGTCTGCCCCACGGAGTTTATGCCTGACGACATGATCGAGAGAGAAGACGGCTGGAGGGCGTTCCGGATACAGGGAATCCTTGATTTTTCTCTGATTGGGATTTTGGCTGAAATATCTTCCATGCTGGCCGATCACAAAATCGGGATTTTTGTTATTTCTACTTATAATACGGATTATATACTGACCAAAGCCGAAAACTTTGAAAGAGCCGTCCGTGTTCTAGCGGATCATGGATATGAAATCACACATTGATTTTCCGGACTTGACTGAAAAGTTCTGTGAAAAGATTGCGCTGAATGTTTGGAAACTTTCCTGCAATATGATATGATGAATCCAGAGAAAATTTATGGAAGAAAGGAACGACAGATGTTAGACGGAAAGAAATCATTATTCAGTGGCATGCAGGCCACCGGTACTATTACATTGGGCAATTACCTGGGAGCATTAAAAAACTGGGTGGACATTGATAAAGATCAGTATATGTGTTTTTACAGTGTTGTGGACATGCATTCCATCACAGTAAGACAGGAGCCTTCGGAGCTGAGAAAAAGGGCCAGGAGCCTTTTGGCACTCTATATAGCGGCAGGACTTGATCCGGCAGAAAACTGTATTTATTACCAGTCACACGTTTCGGCACACGCAGAACTCATGTGGATCTTAAACTGCTTTACCTATATGGGGGAAATGAACCGGATGACTCAGTTTAAAGATAAGTCACAGAAGCATCCGGAAAATATCAACACAGGACTTTTCACTTATCCGGTCCTGATGGCAGCAGACATTTTGCTGTTTCAGTCTGATGTGGTGCCCGTGGGAAAAGACCAGATGCAGCATTTGGAGATCACCAGAGATATTGCTGAAAGATTTAACAAGATATACGGTGATGTATTCACGATTCCGGAAGCATATATCGGCAAAGTCGGACAGAAGATCATGAGCCTTCAGGAGCCGGAGAAAAAGATGTCCAAATCTGACGAGAATGCCAATGCACACATTCTGCTTCTGGATGATCCGGACACGATCATGAGGAAGTTTAAGAAGGCGGTGACGGACTCCGAGGCATGTATTGCTTATTCAGAAGAAAAGCCAGGCATTAAAAATCTGCTGGATATTTACTGCGCGATCAACGGAAAGAAACCCGAGGAAGCAGTGGCTGAATTTGAAGGCATGGGATACGGAAAGCTGAAAGAGCGGGTTGGAGAAGTGGTTGTGGAAGAACTGCGGCCGATTCAGGAACGCTATAACGACATTATGAAGAATAAAGATTATTTAAATAAGATCATAAAAGATAATGGGGAAAAGGCTTCTTACTATGCAGCGAAGACCTTGAGAAAGGTACAGCACAAAGTGGGATTCCCTGACCGTATCCGCTGATATGTGCGGAATATGAGTACAAAACAGCAAGATCCGGTGCGGGCAGCTTTCAGAGGCTGCTTTCACCGGATTTTTTGATGCAAAAGAAAAGTTTATATTGCCTGCCATTTGAGACCTGAATAGGCAAAAGTATCTTGCAGTGGACAGGCGCTTTTGTTATAATTTTAATATCATTTAATGCGCACAGGCGCAGTTTTGGCATCCGTGCACAAGACGGAAGCCAGGCAGAAGGAGGAAGGTTCATGAAGAAAAAAGTTTTAAAAGTCACTGGTATTATTTTGTCGTTAGTGCTTGTCCTTGGATTGATGACAGGCTGCGGTTCCAAGAAGACGACAACTGACAAGAAGGAGGAGAAAAAACAGTTCAAGATTGCCAAAAAAGATCTCAAGATCGGAGTGATCCATATTTCCGACCCTTCCGAGGGATCAGGGTACACTTACACACATGATCAGGGTATCATAACAATGCAGAAGAAGCTGGGCCTGAAAGACAATCAGATCGTGCGCAAGACCAATATCACAGACACAGACCCGACTAAGACAGAGACTGCGATCAAAGAGTGTATCGAAGACGGATGCAACGTGATCTTTGGTACAAGCTGGGGCTACATGGACACGATGGAAGCTATGGCAAAAGAGTATCCTGATGTAGTATTCTCCCACGGAACCGGATATAAGAAGAATGATTCCAACTTTAACAACTATTTCGGAAGAATCTATCAGGCAAGATATTTAAGCGGTATCGCGGCAGGCCTTAAGACGAAGAGCAACAAGATCGGATATGTTGCGGCTATGGGCAAGGACAATGCCGAGGTGACCGGAGGCGTGGATGCGTTTGCCATGGGTATTTACTCTGTAAATAAAAAGGCAAAAGTATATGTAAAAGTGACAAACAGCTGGTTTAACCCGAATGAAGAGACAAATGCGGCAAAAGCCCTGATCTCCCAGGGATGTGACGTGATCGGACAGCACTGTGATACGCCGAACCCACAGCTGGAAGCGGAAAAAGCAGGCGTATGGGGTGTCGGATATAACTCTGATATGACAAAAGATGCTCCGAAAGCTACGCTGACATCTACGATCTGGCACTGGGGTGCTTACTATACAGAGGCAGTTCAGGAACTCATCGACGGAACATGGAAGCCGGAAGTTTACTACGGCGGCATGAAAGAGGGACTGGTTGACATCGCTCCGCTTAACAAGAAACTGATCGCTCCGGGTACGGAAAAGAAGATCGAGGAGGCAAAAGAAAAGATGCTTTCCGGCGACTTCAATGTATTTGACGGTGTCATCGAGACCAACGACGGCAAGAAGGTCGGCAAAAAGGGCGAAACTTTAAGCGACGAAGACATCAAAGGAAAAATCAACTGGTACTTCAAAAACATCGTTGTAAAATAAGCAGCGCAGCAGAAATTTCCATGAGAGTCATGGATGAATGAGAAGGGCATTGTATATTCTGAATCAGAAGGCAGTGCCCTTCTTTCTTGGAACTCAATGAAAGAAGAGAGGCAGAAAACACATGATACGAGGTGATGAAATGGCACAGGAGAAGAAGGATACATATGCCATAGAGTGCAGAGGCATCCGAAAGACTTTTGGGAGTGTTGTGGCAAACAATAACGTAGATCTGGATGTAAAATATGGTGAAATCCTTGCCCTGCTCGGAGAAAACGGTTCAGGAAAGACGACTCTGATGAACATGCTCTCCGGGATCTACCACCCGGATTCCGGAACCATCAGGATCGGAGGACAGGAAGTCTCCATCAATTCTCCGACGGATGCGATCGGACTGGGAATCGGCATGATCCACCAGCATTTTAAGCTGGTAGATGTGCACAGTGCGATGGACAACATTGTACTTGGGACAAAGGAGAAGAGAATCCGGCCGAAAGAGCTGAAAGCAAAGATCGAGGAGATCAGTTCAAAATTCGGTTTGGAGGTCGACCCGGAAAAGAAGATCTACAACATGTCGGTCAGCGAAAAACAGACTGTGGAAATCCTGAAAGTCTTATACAGGGGAGCAAGTATTCTGATTCTGGATGAGCCGACGGCGGTGCTCACACCCCAGGAGACAGAAAAGCTGTTTGCAATTCTTCGGAGAATGAAAGAGCAGGGCTGTGCCATCGTCATCATTACCCATAAACTGAATGAGGTGCTGGCCATCAGCGACCGTGTTGCGATTCTCCGAAAAGGGGAGAGCATCGGAACTGTGGACACAAAGAACAGCGATGAGAAAAAGCTGACAGAACTGATGGTGGGACGTCCTGTGACACTGGAGATCGACCGTCCCGAAAGGAAGGCCGATGCAGTTCCCGAAATCGTCATCCGGAATCTGAATGTCGACCGTCCGGACGGCACACCGGGACTTACCGATGTGAATTTTGAACTGATGGAAGGTGAGATCTTAGGAGTGGCGGGGATCGCCGGAAGCGGCCAGAAAGAGCTGTGTGAGGCAATCACGGGGCTTACGGAGATCAAAGAAGGAAGCATCGTTCACAGAGACGAAGAACTGGTGGGCATGACGTTTAAGGACATCCGAAGCCGCGGCATCCGCATTTCCTTTGTGCCGGAAGACCGGCTTGGCATGGGACTGGTGGCGTCTATGGGGATGGTGGACAATGTCCTCCTGAAACACTACCAGGATCAGAAAGGTATTTTTATAGACCGGAAAACGCCGAGGAAGATGGCAGAAGAAATGGTGAAGGAACTTGGCATCCTGACTCCGAGTGTGGATACGCCGGTGCGGATGCTGTCCGGAGGGAACGTACAGAAAGTACTTTTGGGCAGAGAGATCATCGCAGAGCCGAATGTACTCCTTACTGCCTACCCGGTCCGCGGACTGGATATCAATTCTTCTTATACTGTATATGACCTTCTCAATGAGCAGAAGAAAAAGGGTGTGGCAGTGCTGCTGGTGGGAGAAGACCTGGATGTGCTCTTATCTATCAGCGACCGCATTTTGGTACTCTGTCATGGAGAGGTCTCCGGTATCGTGGATGCGAGAAAGACGACAAAAGAAGAAGTCGGCCTGCTAATGACAGGGGTAAACGGAACGAAAGAGAAGAAGGAGGAGAACACAGATGGAAGCAAGTAAGAAGACAGGAAGGGAGCCGCTGCTGCGTACAGTGAAACGGGCGGAGCTGTCACAAAAAAAGACCATGATCCTGCGCGCTGCTTCCGTGCTGCTTGCCCTGCTGGCAGGAGGGATCTTCCTTCTGATCATCGGTTTTAACCCATTTACTGTGTATCAGACGATTATAAGCGGAGCCTTCCGGAGTGAGATGGCAGTCCAGGCTACGATCCGCATCATGATACCGCTGCTGATCTCTTCTCTGGGCGTTACTATGGCGTTTAAGATGAGGTTCTGGAATATTGGGGCAGAGGGGCAGATCATTATGGGAGCAATTTTTGCCACCTATTTTGCGCTGTATCAAAATGCGATGCCTCATGTTCTTCTGCTGATCGTTATGTTTTTATTCAGTGTGATCGGGGGAGGGCTGTTCGGCTTGATACCGGCGTTTTTCAAGGCGAAGTTCAATACCAATGAAACATTGTTTACGCTGATGCTGAATTACATCGCCCTGAATGTGATCGTGTATCTGAGAGACGGTCCGTGGAAAGATCCGGCTTCCTCCGGATTTCCGAAGATCGCAAGGTTTGATATTAACGCACAGCTGGATTCGGTTCTGGGTGTCCAGGCCGGCTGGATCATTGCTTTGGTGCTCACTGCGATCGTTTATATTTATCTGAAATATACGAAGCAGGGATATGAGATCTCCGTAGTGGGAGACAGCCATGCCACAGCCAAATATGCAGGAATTCCGGTAAAGCGTGTGATGCTGCGGACGATGTTTTTCAGCGGTGCTATCTGCGGTATTGCGGGTATGGTGCAGGCAACGGGCTCCGACATGACATTGGCAACCTCTGTGGCAGGAGGAGTCGGATTTACGGCGATCATCGTAGCGTGGCTGGCACGCCTGAATCCGGCTGGAATCGTGATCGTGTCTTTCCTGTTTAGTATTCTGGAGAAGGGAAGCAGTGTGATGCAGTCTACCTACGGGCTTTCCAGCTATTCCGCGGATGTTCTTCAGGGAATCATCCTGTTTTTTGTTCTCGGATGTGAGTTTTTTGTTCGTTATAAATTTGTCGGAAGAAAAGGAGGTGCCGGAAAATGAATACGGTATTGAATCTGTTTGTGGCAGCAGTGCTGGCCGGCACGCCTCTGCTGTTTGGCACGGTCGGTGAGATCATGAACGAAAAGGTCGGACATCTGAACCTGGGTGTAGAAGGCATGATGTCAATAGGTGCATGTGCAGGATTTATGGTCGGCTATCAGACAGACAATGTGGTGTTTGCCCTTCTGGCCGCATTTGCTGCCGGAGTAGCCGCGGCGCTGATCTATGCGGTCCTCACGATTACGTTTATGGCGGATCAGAATGTAACCGGACTGACACTGACCATATTTGGAGTGGGTCTTGCAAACTTTATCGGCGAATATATGCTGAATCACTCTGCCACCCAGTCATTAAAACTGCCGGAACACATTTCTGCACAGATTGCAAATCTGCATATCCCTGTGCTGAGTGATATTCCGGTCTTGGGAAAACTGCTGTTTTCCTACAATATCTTTGTCTATATCGGTATTGTGACAGCCGTGATCTGCTGGTACTATCTGCAGAAGACAAAAACCGGGCTCAATGTCCGGGCAGTGGGAGAAAATCCCGGGGCTGCAGATGCGGCCGGGATCAGAGTTATCCGCGCCAAGTATATCAACGTACTGATCGGCGGAGGAATCTGCGGTATCGGAGGAGCCTATTCGGCCATGATCATCTGCGGAGGTGTTTGGATCAGCAACTGTGTCAACGGATTGGGCTGGATCTCTGTTGCACTTGTCATCTTTGCATCGTGGAGTCCGGTGAAAGCGATCTATGGATCTCTGGCTTTCGGCTGCTTCAGTGTTCTGAAATACTATGTGCCGAAGAGCATCATCAGTATACCGAATGCATTTTATGATATGCTCCCATTCGTGATTACGGCGCTTGTACTTGTAATTTCCTCTGTAAGACAGTCAAAAGAAAATAATCAGCCGGCATCCTGCGGGACAAACTATTTCCGGGAAGAACGGTAAGAAAAAAGGAATCTCTGAAAAAAGAGGTTCCTTTCTTGCTTTTAAAAGCCAGGAGCTGTATGGGGTTCATTTTATTTTCCGGTAATGCATGATGACCACCAGAAGAGTGCTTGCCATCAGTCCCCAGAGATATCCGTTAATCCCTACCAGCGGGACCACAAATACGATAAAAGCGATCCTGAGCAGGAGGGAGACGGAATTGTTAAACAGCGTGGTTTTGGTCTTCCCAAGGCCGTTTAAAATACTGGACAGAGTTCCGGAAAGATAAAGCACCGGACACAAAAAGGAGAGCATCCTTAAGAACATGCCTGCCTCTTTGCTGTGGAATACTATCAGTCCGATCGACGGCCCCAGAGTAAAAAATAAAAAGAAGCTTACGATCCCCAGCAGAAAGCAAAAGGAAAGGGAGTATTTGGTGGCCCTATGTAATGTGCGGTAATCCTGTTCCGCTGTCGCGGCTGACACTTTCGGAAGAAGCATCACCGAGATAGAGTTGGTGATGCTGGACGGAAAGTTGATAAAAGGAATCGCCATTCCGGTCAGGATTCCATATACCTCTACCGAATAGTGTTGGTTGCAGTAAAACCTGGTCAGCATCAGCGGGATCAGAATGTTTTCCAGACTCTGCAGCAGTGTGATGGAGAGAGAGTTGCAGGTCAGAGGAAAACTTAATGAGAGCAGGCTGCCAAAAAGCTTTCTGGAAGAAGCCGCAGGCAGCCCGCTGCTTTGCCGTTTTGTCTTTAAAAGGTGATAAATGACAGTGTAAAGGCAGGAAGCCATTTCCCCGGCTACCATGCCGAGTACTGCAATTAACGCGGGTGTCTCAAGCTTTAAAAAGAAGGTGACAGAGACTGCATAAATGCCCAATATCCGGGAAATCTGCTCAATGCAAAGAGAGACGGACGGGAGGCCGGGTTTGCCGAGACCGATGTGGTAACTATGGATACATGCTTTTACACCCACAAACGGCATAGCAAAGACAGCGGCTTTGAGGCAGGGGATGCAGTCTTTTTCGTGGAGAAATTTCATGCAGAGCTCGTCGGCAAAGAAATAAAAGAAACAGGCACAGATCACAGAGAGCAGGATCGTGACGGCTAAAGTGATCTTCAGTATTTTTCTGCAGTTTTCCGGACGGCCTTTAGCCATCTGGGCGGCGACGATCTGAGACAGGGCAGTCTCGTATCCGTGAAAACAGAGGGCAAAACCCACCAGGTAAATAGGAAAAATTAATTGATAGACTCCCATCTGGTGGGCACCAATTAATCCAGCCAGAAATATTCTATTATAGAATCCAATAAATCTGGAAAAAATATTAGCGGCTGTTAAAATTAATGTACCTTGTACAAAAGGGCTGGATTTTTTCATAAGAACTCCCCGATTGATATTGTTCTATTGTATGTCAAGAAATACGCGGTTATGATTGGGATTGTGTTGACATCGGAAGTCCTAGGTGATAACATAGCAGTGTGATATCCGACTATTTTGGTCGGGATTGGAGTGGTGAGATGAAATTATCAACAAAAGGAAGATACGGCCTTCGTGCGATCGTAGATATTGCAGTGTTCGGGGAGAAGGAACCTGCGGCTGTCAGCGCGATATCAGAGCGGCAGGATATATCCATTCGGTATCTGGAGCAGCTTCTTTCCAAGTTAAAGAAGGCGGGGCTTGTAAAAAGCATCCGGGGAGCCCAGGGAGGATATGTTCTGGCGGGAAATGCAGAAGATATTTCAGTCGGAGACGTGCTGAGGGCACTGGAAGGCGATCTGACGCCGGTAGACTGTACAGAACTTACCGATACAGAGGAAACATGCAGCGGCTCTAAGTACTGCGTGACAAAAACTGTGTGGAAAAGGATCAATGACAGCATTGCCAAAACAGTGGATTCTATTTATTTAGATGAGCTGGCGGACGAGGCAAGAGCTGTCCAGCAGGGGAAACCGGCGGAACGAAATTGTGAAAGATAGGAGAAGTTATGGAAAAGATCATATATTTAGACCATGCGGCAACAACACCGGCGAGACCGGAAGTAGTAGAAGCGATGATGCCATATTTTACGGAGAAATTCTGGAATCCGTCCAGCGTCTATTCACCGGCTGCTGAGGCGAAAAAGGCAGTCAATGAAGTAAGGGACAGGATTGCCGAATCTCTGGGCACACAAAGCCAGGATATTTATTTTACGGCCGGCGGCTCTGAGGCGGACAACTGGGCCATCAAGGAGACTGCCGAAGCCTATGCCTCAAAGGGAAAACACATCATTACAAGCAAGATCGAGCACCATGCGGTTCTTCACACCTGCCAGTATCTGGAGAGAAACGGTTATGAGGTGACCTATCTGGATGTGGATGAGAACGGATATATTAAGCTGGATCAGTTAAAAGCGGCGATTCGCCCGGATACGATTCTGATCACTGTCATGTTTGCCAACAATGAGATAGGAACGATCCAGCCGGTGAAAGAGATCGGAGCGATTGCAAAAGAACACGGCGTTCTGTTCCATACAGATGCGGTACAGGCATACGGACAGGTACCGATCAATGTAGATGAGATGAATATTGATATGCTGAGTGCCAGCGGCCATAAGCTGAACGGACCGAAGGGAATCGGATTTATGTATATCCGCAAAGGACTGAAACTTCGCTCATTTATCCACGGAGGAGCGCAGGAGCGTAAGCGCCGGGCCGGAACAGAGAATGTGACAGGCATTGTGGGATTCGGAAAGGCCGTTGAGATCGCTTTTGAGACAATGGAGGAGAGAACTGCCAAGGAACAGGAGCTGAGGGATTATGCGGTCCGCAGGATTCTGGCAGAGATCCCGTACTGCCGCTTAAACGGAGGAAGAGACAAAAGGCTTCCCAACAATATTAATATCAGTTTTCAGTTTATTGAGGGCGAATCCCTTCTGATCATGCTCGATATGGCAGGAATCTGTGCTTCCAGCGGATCAGCCTGCACGTCCGGTTCACTGGACCCGTCACATGTACTGTTAGCCATTGGACTTCCTCACGAGATTGCACATGGATCTCTCAGGATGACTCTGGGGGAAGAAACAACCAAAGAGGATATGGATTTTGTTGTGGAGAAATTAAAAGAGATCGTAGATAAGCTGCGAAAAATGTCTCCGCTGTATGAAGATTTTGTAAAGAAACATTAAACGGGTTTTTTGCCTGATTTATATTTAGAAGAAAAACAGGAGGTACTGTTATGTATAGTGAAAAAGTTATGGATCATTTTGAGCATCCGAGAAACGTAGGAGAGATTGAGGGCGCCAGCGGCGTGGGTACTGTCGGAAACGCCAAGTGCGGAGACATCATGCGCATTTATTTTGATATCGACGATAACCAGATTATTCAGGATGTAAAATTTAAGACGTTCGGCTGCGGAGCCGCAGTTGCCACCAGCAGCATGGCAACGGAACTGGTCAAAGGAAAATCCGTGCAGGAAGCACTGGAAGTTACAAACAAGGCGGTAATGGAAGCTCTCGACGGTCTTCCGCCGGTCAAAGTGCACTGTTCTCTTCTGGCAGAGGAAGCAATCCATGCAGCCCTCTGGGATTATGCACAGAAAAACGGCATCAAGATCGAAGGCCTTGAGAAACCGAAATCCGATATTGGAGAAGAGGAAGTGGAAGAAGAGTACTAGGAGGCATCCGTGAAAGAGAAAGTAGTTGTAGGCATGTCAGGAGGGGTGGATTCCTCCGTGGCAGCCTATTTATTGAAGGAACAGGGATATGAAGTGATCGGTGTTACCATGCAGATCTGGCAGGATGAAGAACAGGAACTTCTGGAAGAAAACGGAGGATGCTGCGGCCTGTCAGCTGTGGATGATGCCAGGAGAGTGGCCCAGGCGCTCGATATTCCCTATTATGTCATGAATTTTAAACAGGATTTCAAGGAACATGTCATTGATTATTTTATAGACGAATATCTGGACGGAAGAACTCCGAATCCCTGTATTGCATGCAACCGCTATGTTAAATGGGAATCTCTGCTGAAAAGATCTCTGGATATCGGCGCCGATTATATTGCAACCGGACATTATGCCAGGATTGAAAAGCTTTCCAACGGACGATATGCGCTGAAGCGTTCGGCGACTCCCGAGAAGGATCAGACCTATGCTCTTTATAACCTGACACAGAACCAGCTGTCTAAGACACTGATGCCCGTGGGAGAATACACGAAAGATGAAATACGGGAAATAGCAGAGAAGATACATCTGCCGGTGGCCCACAAGCCGGACAGCCAGGACATCTGTTTTGTAGACGGCAGCTACGGAGATTTTATCGAAGAAACTACGGGACAGAAGATCCGGCCGGGTAATTTTGTGGATATGGATGGGAATATCCTCGGCACTCACAAGGGCATTGTATGTTATACTGTGGGACAGAGAAGAGGACTGGGTCTTTCCCTGAAGCAGCCGGGATATGTTGTACGGATAGATAAAGAGAGAAATGAAGTGGTGATCGGGAGCAATGAGGATCTTATGACGGATACCCTCTATGGAGACCATGTAAATTTGATGTCTGTATCCTCCATCGAAGACGGTATGAGATTTCAGGCGAAAGTCCGCTATAACCACAGAGGGGCCCCGTGCACAGTGAGCATGGACGGAAAAGACAGGATAAAAGTCCTGTTTGACGAACCTCAGAGAGCAGTGACCCCGGGACAGGCGGTAGTGTTTTATGACGGCGATTATGTGGCAGGGGGAGCTACGATCCTATAATTCCGATGGGAGCTTGATTGATTATGAGTGTATATTATCTTTTGTCATATTTTTTTATTTATGGATTTCTCGGCTGGGGCAGTGAAGTGGCATTTGCCGCATTTAAGCAGAGAAAATTTGTAAACCGGGGGTTTTTAAACGGGCCTATCTGTCCGGTTTACGGATTCGGCGTTGGATTTGTGGTATCTTTGCTGATGCCGTATAAGTCCAATGTTTTTTTCATGTATATTGCCTCTGTCATAGCCGTATCTTCCATCGAGTGGATCACGGGCTTTGCGCTGGAAAAGATTTTTCACAGCAGATGGTGGGATTATTCGGACCAGCCGTTTAATTTAAACGGATATATCTGTCTTCCGTTTTCACTGATCTGGGGTGCTGCCTGTATGCTCATCGTCTATGTGGTTCATCCTATGATTACGAAATTTGTGGGACTCATACCGGGTCTCTTCGGCAGCTTCCTGCTCCTTATGCTTTTGGCCGGCATGGCAGCCGATCTCTGGGTAACAGCGGCGGGTATCTTCAAGATGAATCAAAGGCTGCGCAAAATGAGCGAGATCGCAGAAGAACTGCATAATATGTCAGAGCAGCTGGGTGAAAATATTTATCTCGGTGTCATGTCTGCCGTAGAAAAGCAGGAAGAGACGAAAAAGAAGCTGGATGAGGCCGGCCAGGAACTGGCGGAAAAGAGAAATGCCGTATCGGAAGGCCTGAAAGAACGGAAAGATACGATCAGCGGCGAACTGGAGCAGAGGATCGAAGATCTGAAAAGCCGGTATCAGGAGATTGCGGAGAAGAAAAGCCAAACCAGCAGGAGACTTTTGAATGCGTTTCCTTCCTTTAATTGTGAGAGATACAAAGAGGCGCTGGATGAGCTGAAAAAGCGAATGAAGATAAAATAAAAGAAGATCTGTAAACCTCTCAGTGGGATTACAGATCTTCTTTTATAAAATGATACCTTAGGTCAGTTTAAAATTATCGCGGTCTGCGAGAATGCAGCGGATGATGTAGGCAATGCCATCTTTTGTGTTGGCACGGGTCTGATAGACACAGATATTTTTGATGGCTTCTGTGGCATTTGCCATAGCAACGGAATGAATTCCCGGAATGGAGAGCATGGAATAGTCATTTTCGCTGTCTCCGATGGCAACGATCTCATCCGGAACCAGCCCTTTCCGCTTTGCATAGTCCATCAGGCCGATCCCTTTCTGGGCTTCTGAGGAGGTAATCTCAATATCCGTAGGTGCCGTGGATACTACGGCAAGTCCCGGGATTTGTTCTAATTCTGCCCGCAGTCTTAACAGCGCTTCGGGATCTGTTGACTGGGAAATGAACTTTAAAACCCGGTGTTCGCTGTCAAACAGTCCGGCTTCACCTTCTACATAGGTAACCTGGCTGATTAAATCTTCAAATTCTTCATCTGTATATACAAAGTCGGGATGATTGATCTGCATGGATGGAATCATGACTTCTTTCGTATATTTTTTTAGTTCCTCTCTGGAAAGCAGAGAAATACGGCCCATCTGGGAAAATGGCGTCGGAACCAGGCTGGATTTGTGAAATACCCCGAGGATCTGTTTTACTGTATCTGCCGGAATGGAATGCTCAAACAGCAGGTTTCCTTCTTTATCATAACCGCAGGAGCCGTTGCTGCAGATCATATCGCATTCAAGGCCTGCTTTTCCTAAAATATCTGTCACATTCTGGTATTCCCGTCCTGTGTTGATGATAAACTCGACGCCGCTGTCCTGGAGTGTACGGATCGCATCGATATTGACCTGAGTGATCTGGCGGTAGCTGTCCAGCAGTGTTCCGTCCATGTCGGATGAAATTAATTTTATCATATAGAACCTCCTTCATATTCGTAATATTATACTATCATAAAAGTAAAAAGAAGGACATAGTTTCACAAATCTTTAAGATTTTCTTGCTTTTTATTTTACATAACGTGTGCTATAATACTAAAAGTTGTGCTGGAATGGATTCCGGCATTTGTATGTGTTTTAGAAAACAAAGGAGTCAATATGCTAAATTTTATTCGGGGATTTTGTATGGCATTAGCCGACAGTGTGCCGGGGGTATCCGGCGGGACCGTGGCTTTTCTGCTCGGTTTTTATGACCGTTTTATCTCATCCCTAGACGATTTAATTACAGGAAATAAACAAAAAAAGATAGAGGCAGTGAAGTTCCTGCTGCGTATCGGGGTTGGCTGGGTCGTTGGCTTTGGGGCAGCGGTTTCTGTGCTGGCCAGTATTTTCAGTGACAGAATTTATGAAATCAGTTCCCTGTTTTTAGGACTTATCATTTTTGCCATACCGATCATTTGGTCTGAGGAAAAGGACTGTCTGAAAGGTAAATACGGCAACGCTCTGTTTGCCCTGATCGGAATTGTCATGGTGGCAGCAATCACCTATTTTAACCCGGCATCGGGAAAAGGCATGAATGTAAGTGTGGAACATTTGAATCTGGGACTGGGAATCTATATTTTCCTCGTGGCCATGGTTGCTATTTCGGCTATGGTGCTGCCTGGAATTTCAGGTTCTACCATGCTTTTAATCTTCGGGCTGTATGTGCCGGTCATTTCAGCTGTGAAAGAAGCTATGCATTTTAACACGGCTTATTTTCCGGTAATCCTGATCTTTGGCTGCGGCATCCTGTGCGGGATTGCGTCAGTCGTTAAGCTGATCCGCACCTGTCTTGAAAAGTTCCGGTCACAGATGGTCTATTTCATCATCGGAATGATGATCGGATCCCTGTATGCTATCGTCATGGGACCGACCACGCTGGAAGTTCCGAAACCAGCACTGACAGCGGGAAGTTTCAGTATCCTGTTTTTTATCATCGGCGGTGTTATTATCTTTGGACTGCAGAAACTGAAGGCTATGTCTGACAGACAGGAGGCAGCGGCCGGAGTATCTGAGGCAGAATAGAAAAATCATGTAAGCGAAAGAGATATCAGTATTTTCAGTGCTGATGTCTTTTTTTTCACAATTTTATCATAATCCTGTGGTAAACTATACATAGTGAATTGGAATATAACCGCAGGAGGAACCTTGATGAATGATCTTAAAATATTAGTAGTAGACGATGAGAGCAGGATGCGCAAATTGGTAAAGGATTTCTTAAACAGGGCAGGATATCAGGTGCTGGAGGCAGGAGATGGGGAAGAGGCAGTGGATGTGTTCTTTTCCACCAAAGGAATCGATCTGCTCGTTTTAGACGTGATGATGCCCCGGATGGACGGATGGGAAGTCGTAAGGGAAATACGGAAAGTTTCCGAAGTGCCGATTATCATGCTGACGGCCAAAGATCAGGAAAACGATGAGCTTCAGGGCTTTGACCTGGGAGTGGATGAGTATATTTCGAAGCCTTTCAGTCCGAAGATTTTAGTGGCAAGGATCGAAGCCATTTTAAGGAGGACCAGACAGCAGGACGGAGAAGTGCTGAAAGCCGGCGGGATTGTTCTGGATGAAGCAGCCCATATGGTCACCATAGATGATAAAAGTATTGATCTGAGTTTTAAAGAATTTGAACTTCTGTCCTACTTCATGAAGAATGAGGGAAGGGCACTTACAAGGGAAAACATATTGAATCAGGTGTGGAATTATGATTATTTCGGAGACGCCAGGACCATTGATACCCATGTAAAAAAACTCAGAAATAAAATGGGAAGCAAAGGAGCCTATATCCGCACGATATGGGGAATGGGCTACAAGTTCGAGGTGCAGGAGTAAGTGAAAGAAAAAATACTGAAGAATCAATCCATCAAAGTGAAAATGACGATGGTGCTGATCGTGATCATGGCATCCACCATACTTCTGTCTATCTGTATTAACATCCTGATGATCGAACCATACTATGTGTTTAAGGAAAAAAAGAATATCACACAGGTTTATGACTCGATCAATCATCTGCTCAATACAAAAGGTGCCGATAATAATTCTTATAAGATATCAAAGATTGTCAGAGAATATAATTACCGGATGCTGATCGTCAACAATGAAAACGGACAGGTCGTATATTCTTCTGAGGGCAAACAGGGATTGATGTACAATGATATGATCAGCACGCTGGAGGATATGAGAAAGATCAAGAGGCAGATCAGTGAAAAAGGATATGCCGTAGTGAGCGGGTCCGACAAGGAATCTACCGGGACCAGCATTAATCTTCTCGGATATTTTGACAACGGCTACGCCGTGGTGATCAACACTCCGATGGAAAGTATACAGACCAGTGCGGTGCTGTCCGGGAGATTTACCGCCTACGTGGGTGCTCTTTTGATTGTAGCCGGGGGAATCGCCATGTATATTTACAGCAAGCAGTTTACAAAGCCCATTGAAGAAATGGCTGCCGCCGCGAACCGGATGAGCAATCTGGATTTTGATGTGAAGGTCATAGACTGCGGTGAAGATGAGCTGGGGCATCTCGGTGAGAGTTTAAATGAACTCTCATCAAAGCTTGAGTATACGATCTCAGAGCTGAAAACTGCAAATAATGAGCTGCGCCAGGACATTGAGCAGAAGGTCCAGATTGACGAGATGAGGACTGAATTTTTATCCCATGTCTCTCATGAATTAAAAACACCGATCGCCCTGATCCAGGGATACGCAGAAGGGCTGAAAGACAACGTCTCAGCAGATGAGGAGAGCCGTGAGTTTTACTGTGACGTGATCGCGGATGAAGCAAAGAAGATGAACCGGATGGTCCAAAAACTGCTGACATTAAACCAGATCGAGTTCGGCAACCACCAGGTCAGCATGGAACGGTTTAATATCCAGGAACTGATTCAGAATATGCTTTCTGCCAATACAATCTTCTTCCAGAAAGAAAATATTACAGTTGAGTTTCATGAACCTCCCACCTATGTATGGGCCGATGAGTTTATGATAGAGGAAGTGTTCGGAAACTATCTGAGCAATGCCAGAAACCATGTCTTAAAAAACGGAAGGATTGCTATTTCCTTTCAGCGGATAGAGAATGATCTCAGGGTGACTGTTTTTAACTCCGGAAGCCACATACCGGAGGAAGATCTGGATAAGCTCTGGGTGAAATTTTACAAAGTAGATAAGGCAAGAACGAGAGAATATGGAGGCAGCGGCATCGGACTGTCTATCGTAGCCGCAACCATGAAGGCCCACGGCAAGCAATATGGAGTAAACAATGTGGAGGGCGGAGTAGAATTTTACTTCGATGTGGATTGTGCAAATGCCTGAAGATGTGATAAAATAGTGAATAATTCACATGAAGGCAAAGGAGCGGCATATGTTAAAGGATTATGTTAGCAGGATACAGGACGCAGATTTGGTTTTGGTCGGCATTGGACCGGAACTTAGCGCATATGAGTTAATAGATTTTAAAACAGAGATACAAAATGAGCATTACCAGAAGCTCTTAAGGATGGATGAAGAGGACAAAGATGTCATCTGGATGCGGCAGGCGTATGAACGTCATTATTTGCTGAACCACTCCCAGGTTTCTTATTTTAAGAAGTTGGAGGAAGTATTAGATCAAAAGGATTATTTTGTGATTACGAGCAACAATGACGGTCTCATTTTCCATTCTGGTCTGGACAAAAATCGTCTGACTGCACCGTGCGGAAGCGGAGACTTTTTTCAGTGTAAAGGGCCGTGCAGTGAGCAGCTGTATCCGGCGGATCTTGGTCTTGAAGATTTGATCCGGCACTATGAGACGACAGGGAAGATTGAGCATCTGGAGTGTCCAAAGTGCGGCGCTCCATTAGTCTATAATATACGTACAGAGGATACGAAGAGTACGTATATAGAAGGAGCTTATCTGAACAGCTGGGCTGCGTATACAAAATGGCTTCAGACTACGCTGAACAAGAAACTTTTTATTCTGGAGCTGGGAGAAGGTTTTGGAGTGCCGGGCCTGTTTCGGTGGCCGTTTGAGAAAATGGCTTTTTATAATGAGAAAGCCTATATGGTAAGGGTTAACCGCACTTTATATCAGATAGGTGAGGAACTGAAGGGAAAAGCAGATGCAGTAAAGATGGACAGCAAAGATTTTCTTGAAATTGAGAGGTAGGATATGGTAGCGATTATTGACTATGATGCAGGAAATATCAGAAGCGTTGAAAAAGCAGTCCAGTTTCTGGGCGAAAAAGCGGTGATCACGAGAGACAAGGAACAGATCCTGGGAAGCAGTCATGTCATCCTTCCGGGAGTAGGGGCTTTCGGAGATGCTATGGGAAAGCTTCGGCAGTACGGCCTTGAGGAGACGATCCACCAGGTGGCAGAGCGTGGAATCCCATTCTTAGGGATCTGCCTCGGGCAGCAGATCATGTTTGAAAAGAGTGAAGAAGCGCCGGGAGTCGAGGGATTGGGGCTTTTAAAAGGGGAGATCTTAAAGATCCCGAAAAAAGACGGGTTAAAGATTCCTCATATGGGATGGAATAACTTAAAGATCAAAGAAGGAGCCAGACTGTTTAAAGGTGTGCCGGAAGATTCTTATGTATACTTTGTTCATTCTTATTATCTGAAAGCTTCGGAACCGGACATTGTTGCGGCAACCACAGAGTATTCGGAGGTGATCCATGCCTCTGTGGAAAAAGGCAATGTGTTTGCGTGTCAGTTTCATCCGGAGAAAAGCAGCACGGTAGGACTTCAGATTTTAAAGAATTTTATTTCACTGTAGGAGGAAAAGGACATGCATACAAAACGAATCATTCCATGTTTGGACGTACATAACGGCCGTGTAGTAAAAGGGGTCAACTTCGTAAATCTGATCGATGCGGGAGATCCGGTTGCCATCGGTGCGGCCTATGACAAGGCTGGAGCTGATGAGCTGGTGTTTCTGGATATTACGGCATCTTCTGATGCGAGAAATATTATGATCGATATGGTGAGGAAAGTAGCAGAGACGGTCTTTATTCCGTTTACAGTGGGCGGAGGAATCCGAACGGTAGAGGATTTCAGGGCGATCCTCAGAGAAGGGGCAGATAAAATTTCCATCAATTCCTCTGCTATTAACACCCCGGACCTGATCAGCGACGCGGCAGATAAATTCGGCAGCCAGTGCGTGGTCGTAGCAATCGATGCAAAACGCCGGGAAGACGGCACCGGATGGAACGTTTATAAAAACGGAGGAAGGATCGATGTAGGATTGGATGCGGTTTCCTGGGCAGCGGAAGCAGAGCGCCGCGGCGCCGGAGAAATTCTTCTGACAAGTATGGACTGCGATGGTACAAAGGCAGGGTATGACAATGAGCTGACAAGGGCCATTGCGGAAGCCGTGGACATTCCTGTGATTGCATCCGGCGGTGCGGGAACAAAGGAACATTTTTATGACACTCTCACAGAAGGAAAAGCAGATGCGGCTTTGGCGGCATCCCTGTTTCACTTTAAAGAGCTGGAGATTATGGATCTGAAGCATTATCTGGCGGACAGAGGACTCAGCGTGCGCCGTTGAATGCACTGAAACAATGAGAAAGGTGTGGGTATGAAGAGAATTTTTTATTTGACGGCAATTCTCATTCTGAGTGCAGGCGTACTGCAGGGGTGTTCTGCTAAAAAGCAGAAAAGCCAGGTCAAAGTGACAAGCAGGCAGGACGATATCAGCCAGGTCAGCAAAGCGCAGAAGATTGAAATCGTATCCTGCAGGGATCGGAAAACGATTGCTGTGCTGAAGAATAAAGATGATATCCGAAAGCTCATCGGTGAACTGAAGATTGATGAGTGGAAAAGTGTGAGAGAAATACCGGCAGAGGAGAAAGCCGCATACCGGTGTCTTTTGTATCAGGCAGAGACGAAGAAACTCAATGAGGATTCAAAGGGCGGCATGGTGAAGATGGGGTCTTTAACCTTTTACAAAGACAGTGCCTATTCATCGGTGAATATTTTGGGCCTTCAGCTGAAGTTTAAAATAACGGCAGATGCAGAGAGTATCCTTGAGAACTTTTCACATGCAGATAAGCCCCTCAAAGAGTGAGGGGCCTGAGAACTTTGTTCCGGTTTAATATTCTTTTCTCGTGAAGATCTTACAGGAGATACAGTAAGAGACAGATATAATGATCAGGATCAGAGGAATGAGCAGATATTTGCCGCTTCCTGTGAAAAAGTCGGCGATGGACTGAAGACGCAGAGTCGTGTTCATCAGTGTTTTACCCAATAATACTATAAAAATAGAAATTCCTGCAAATATACCGAATATGACAAACCGTCCCTTTTCCGTTCCGAATCGGTAAGCGATGGGATACATCAGAGACATCAAAACGGATGCTGTGAAGAAACCTGCGAAGGCTGTGAGAAAAACCTCTTTGCCGGGTACGGACAGATCCTTTACGGTAATGACTGCGAATGACAATGCGGTTCCTAAAATTGTACCAAAGGCCAAAAGGCAAGTGGAAACGATATATTTGCTCCGGACACTGTCTTTTGAATCTATGGGAAGCGTTAATGAGTAGGCATCCCAGTGATAATAGTCATCGTAGCTTATGAGCGTAAAGCACAGGATGGAAAACATACATGGCAGAGACACAGCAAGGAAAGAGTAATTTTCGTTGATCAGCGAAAGGCCTGAAAATATTGCTGTGATCAGCAGCAGATTTTTTAAGTAAGACTGCATCAGCAGCACATCTTTTTTTATTAATCCTATCATAATTCTTCCCCCTTTATATATAAAAGCATTAAATTTTCGATTGTAATTTTCTCAATGACCGCATCACGGTAAGTCCTGCGGATAACATGCCGGTCGCTCACCAGCACCTCATAGTTATAGCGGTTTTTGCGGTAGCGGATGACATCGGATGGTTCCAGCCGCTCAAACTGTTGCTGGTCACATTTTAAAATTCCGTAACTGTCAAGGACTTTATCACGGGTTTCAAAGAAAATCATATGTCCATTGTCAATAAAGGCCAGGTAGTCCGCAATATGCTCCAGATCACTTGTGATGTGGGTGGAAAGCAGAATACTGCACTCTTCATCTAAAATAAAATCCTGAAAGATATCTAGGATTTCATTTCTCACAACAGGGTCCAGGCCGCTGGTCGGCTCATCGAGGATCAGGAGTTTCGGGTGGTGGGAGAGAGCAGTCAGTATCTCCAGCTTTTTCTGCATACCTTTGGACAGTTCCTTGATCTTTTTGGAGGGATCAATGCCGAACCGCTCCAGATAATCGTAAAACAGAGCTGTGTCCCACTTGTCATAGATTCCTTTCATGACAGTGTCAATGGCCTGAACCTTTAAAAGTTCCATAAAGAAGCTGCCGTCCAGGACAACGCCGATGTCCTTTTTGATCTCTTTCATAGAAGTTTGGGTGTCTTTGCCGAAGATCAGGACTTCGCCTTCTTCCGGATGGATCAAGCCCAGCATTCCTTTGATCAGAGTTGTTTTTCCAGCTCCGTTTTCACCGATCAGACCTACGATGGAGCCCTTCGGTACGCAAAGATCCACACGGTCCAGCCGGAAAGCGGGATATGTTTTTGTCATTTGCCTGACTTCTATATTATTTTCCATGATCGATACCCTCCTCATAAAGGCAGGAAAGAATATCTTCCAATTCTTCCTGTTCAATTCCATAAGATACTGCCATATGTACGGCGTTCACAAGATGCTCCTCAATCTTTCTTAAAACTTCCTCTTTCAGAAGTTCTGTGCTTTTTGCTTTTACAAAACATCCCTTTCCGGGGATGGTTTCTATGAAACCTTCTTTTTCCAGTTCTTCATAAGCACGTTTTGTTGTGATGACACTGATCCTCAAATCCTTGGCAAGAGAACGGATGGATGGGAGAAGTTCACCCCCGGACAGTTCTCCGGAGAGGATCTTTTCTTTAAAGCTTTCCGCTATCTGTTCATAAATTGGAAGATCACTCTGGTTACTGATAATAATATTCACATAATTCCCTCCTAACTGTATATATACAGTATATACGCTATATATACAGTTGTCAATGGTAAGAGAAGGAAAATTTAGATAAGTTGTATTTGGGGATTGGATATGTTTTAATTAGTTAGAAGAAACAGACAGAGGAGGTATCAGAATGAGTAAGATAAAAGAAGCGGCCGAAAGGCATGAGAGAGGTTATAACTGTGCACAGGCAGTTGCATGCTGTTATTGTGAGGAGATGGGCATTGATGAACAGACCGTGTTTGAACTGACAGAAGGCTTTGGGCTCGGTATGGGAGGAATGGAAGGGACCTGCGGTGCGGTTTCAGGTGCAGTTGCTGTGCTGGGGAGGATGAACAGCACCGGGAATCTTGCGAAACCGGATTCAAAAGGATCTACATATCAACTGACAAGAGAGCTGATCAGACGTTTCCGGATGAAGAATCAAAGTACGGTATGCAGGGAGTTAAAAGGAATGACCACCGGCACGATGCTCAGAAGCTGCCGGGGATGTGTGGAGGACTCAGTCCGGATTCTCGACGACATTCTGGAAAAGCTTTGAGATACAGAAGGATGAAAAACGGCAGGGGAGGTGACTTTTTTGTTATTAAAACAATTAAAGTATTTTACAGAGGTGATCACATGCCAAAGTTTTACTGATGCAGCCGAAAAATGCGGGATATCCCAGTCTGCGATGTCGCAGCAGATACGCGCTTTAGAAGAAAATCTTGACACAGAGCTGATTAGGAGAAAGAACCGGAAATTTTATATGACACCTGCAGGGGAATATTTTTATCGGCACGGCCTTGTGCTGCTGGATGAGGCGGAGCGTCTGAAAAAAGAAACCGCTCGGATCGGAAGACAAATAAATCAGCGTCTCCGTGTCGGATATTCAAAATATCTGCATGGAGCGGAACTCTGCAGGGCAGCAGCATTATTATCTGAGAAGTATCCCATGATGGAGCTGGAGACCGCTGCCGGGTATGCAGAAGAGCTGATAGACATGCTGTGTTTCGGAGGAACGGATATCATTCTTTGCAGCCCAAGGCCGGGTGACTTACAAGACTTTGAATACATTTCTCTGACCAAAGGCAGATATTTCATTGAGATATCGGAGAGAAGTCCTCTGAGTGCCCTGGATTATGTGAATATTGAAGAGTTACGCAGAATCCCCTGTATTATTGCTGTCCCTGCTGACCAGAGAGAGCGGCAGAGAGATAACTGTGTCAATATGCTGGGGTTACAGG
This sequence comes from Anaerostipes sp. CAG:276, assembly GCF_000432215.1. NCBI lineage: Bacteria > Bacillati > Bacillota > Clostridia > Lachnospirales > Lachnospiraceae > Anaerostipes > Anaerostipes sp. CAG:276. Next base: position 49,290 of record NZ_FR889178.1, on the reverse strand, counting down.
ACAATATTTTATTTGCTGATACTCCGGAAGAAGCCAGACTTTTAGCAGCCTGGGACAAAGGATTTCTGCTTACGGAAGAAACGGGGGAAAGGCCGGGACAGGGCGATATCCCACTTCGCCGCATTCCGCTTTGCGCAGATGGAAAGCAATTAAAAAGGGAATATATTGTCTGCTGGAGGAAAGACCGGGAAGACGGATTTGTCAGGGAATTTGCAGAAATACTTCAGAAAGAATATAAAAAACAGAATCTATAAAATAGAAACAGCAGCCTGCAAATCACAGACTGCTGTTTTTTCTCTTTTGTATAAAATGATAATATCACAATATGTCGAAATATTCAAGGGAAATACCTTGAAGAAGGTAAAATATTATTTGGAAACACCACTTTTGTTCAGCAGGCAGCTTTCTCCGGCAGATACTATATTCATTTTCTGCATGATTGGAGTGAGGCATTCTAAGAGCCGAACGGAAATCATGCAGAAAATGTCACATATTTTTAACCGCTGCCGACAGCATCAGCTTGATCCTGTTGATCTGGTTGACTTCGCTGGCACCCGGATCGTAGTCAATGGCAACGATGTTGGATTCAGGGAAAGCCTGGCGAAGTTCCTTGATCACGCCCTTTCCTACCACATGATTCGGCAGACATGCAAATGGCTGGGTGCAGACGATGTTCGGCGCACCGCTGTGAATCAGTTCTACCATCTCGCCGGTCAGGAACCAGCCCTCACCGGTCTGATTTCCGATGGAGACGAACGGTTTGGCGTAGGCAGCCAGGTCCTTAATGTATGCCGGTTCATCAAAACGTTTGCTCTTTGCAAGTTCTTTTCTTAATGTTTTCCGGTACTGTTCCACGATCCAGATTCCGGAATTACATATGATCGCCGTCTTCTTTGATTTTCCGAGGTAACGATATTTGAAATTGCTGTTGTAAAAACCGTACATGAAGAAGTCCAAAAGGTCAGGGACAACAGCCTCTGCGCCTTCCCGCTCCAGGAGTTCTACCAGATGATTGTTGGCATCCGGCAGGAATTTTACGAGGATTTCACCTACAATACCGACTCTCGGCTTCTTTTCATCCGTCAGAGGAATTTTATCAAAGTCGCGGATGATGCCTTTAATGTTCTTCTTGAAAGTAGAAAGATTTCCTTTCATGACATCCCTCTTGCATTTGGCTTCCCAGCGCTTGTGCAGACGGTTCACAGAGCCCTTTTCCTTTTCATACGGGCGGGTGCGGTAGACGACTCTCATGAACAGATCACCGTAGACGATAGCCTGGACCGCACGGTTTAAAAGGCCCGGAGTGAGCTTGAATCCGCTGTTTTTCTCAATACCCTGGGTACTGATTCCGATGACGGGAATGTGTCCGTAACCCGCTTTCTCAAGAGCCCTGCGGATAAAGCTGATGTAGCTCGTTGCACGGCAGCCTCCTCCGGTCTGACTGATCGCAAGGGCGATCTTGTCTGTATCATATTTGCCTGACAACAGTGCATTCATCAGCTGTCCGATGACAATCAGAGAAGGATAGCACGCATCATTGTTGACATATTTAAGTCCTGTGTTGACATCCTTCATTCCCCGCTGTTTCAGTACTTTGACTTTGTAGCCGCAGGATTTTAAGGCAGGTTCCAACATAGAAAAGTGAATCGGAGACATCTGCGGGATCAGGATCGTGTATTCCTTTGCCATCTCTTTCGTAAATTCAACTCTCTTCATGGCAGCAGATACCGGTTTCGGCTCAATGTTATGTTTTTTTCTGACACGGACGGCACTGATCAGAGAACGAATCCTGATTCGGGCTGCCCCAAGGTTATTGACCTCATCAATCTTTAATACCGTGTAGATCCTTCCGGAACGGGTAAGAATATCGTTGACGGTATCTGTTGTGACCGCATCCAGGCCGCATCCGAAGGAGTTCAGCTGAATCACTTCCAGCTGCTTGTTGGATTTGGCGTAGTTGGCAGCCGCGTAGAGCCTGGAATGGTACATCCACTGGTCCGATACGTTCAGCGGCCGGTCCACCTTGGAAAGGTGGGAGATAGAATCTTCTGTCAGCACGGCAATGCCGTAGGAATTGATCAGTTCCGGAATTCCATGATTGATCTCCGGGTCGATGTGGTACGGACGTCCGCAGAGGACAATTCCGGTGCGCCCTGTCTCTGCCAGATAAGCGAGAACTTCCTCACCCTGATTCTGAATGTCCTTTCTCACGCTGTCGAGTTCATCAAAGGCAGCACGCACAGCGTCGCTGATCTCCGGTGCGTCAATGCCGTATTTTTCACCCAGCTCCTCAAAAAGTCTTGGCTTTAAGGCTTCTTCATTGTCCAGGGCCAGGAATGGATTCATAAAGCTTATATTTTCTGTCCGAAGTTCTTCCATGTTATTTTTAATGTTTTCGGCATAAGAAGTGACGATCGGACAGTTATAGTGGTTATTGGCCTCTTCGGTCTCATTCCGTTCGTAAGGAATGCACGGGTAGAAAATATCCTTGATGCCCTGCTTAATGAGCCACATTACGTGTCCGTGGGCGAGCTTTGCAGGATAGCACTCGGATTCACTCGGGATGGATTCGATGCCCAGCTCATAAATCTTCCTGGAAGACTCAGGGGACAGGACCACGGAAAATCCAAGCTTTGTGAAGAACGTGTGCCAGAACGGATAGTTCTCATAAATATTTAAAACCCTGGGGATACCGATAACCCCGCGTTTTGCCTCTTCGGCAGGGATGGATTCGTAGCCGAAGGTACGTTTTAATTTATACTCATACAAGTTCGGAATATTGTCTTTATTCGCCTTGCCGCCGATGCCCCTCTCACAGCGGTTACCAGTGATATAGCGGCCGCCGTTGGAGAACTTGTTGATCGTTAAAAGACAGTTGTTGGTACAGCCTTTGCACCGGGTCATAGAAGTATCCACAGAGAGAGCGAAGATTTCTTCCATAGGAAGCATCTGTGTCTTCGTGTGTTCTGTCTTAAAGCGCTCTTTTGCGATCAGGGCGGCTCCGAAGGCACCCATGATGCCGGCGATATCCGGACGGATGGCGCTGCAGCCGGAGATCCTCTCAAAACTTCTCAGTACGGCGTCGTTGTAGAAGGTTCCGCCCTGGACAACAATGTGTTTTCCGAGCGATTTTGGATCTGTCAGTTTAATAACTTTTAAAAGAGCATTTTTGATGACAGAATACGCAAGACCGGCAGAAATATCACCGACACTGGCGCCTTCTTTCTGGGCCTGCTTTACTTTGGAATTCATAAATACAGTGCATCTCGAACCTAAGTCGATCGGTGTCTTGGCTGTCAGAGCGACTTTTGCAAAGTCCTGTACAGAATAGTTTAACGATTTTGCGAAAGTTTCAATAAAAGATCCGCAGCCGGAAGAACAGGCCTCATTTAAAAGTACGTTGTCCACGACTCCATTTTTAATCTTAATACATTTCATATCCTGTCCGCCGATATCCAGAATACAGTCCACATTCGGATCGAAGAATGCTGCCGCGTAATAATGGGCAATGGTCTCCACCTCTCCGTAATCCAGATTGAGTGCAGCCTTGATCAGGTGTTCCCCGTAGCCTGTGGAGCATGAAGATACGATGTGTGCCGTGTCCGGCATCTGTGCATGAATTTCCCTCAGCGCATCGATAGTCGCATTCAGAGGATTTCCGTTATTATTTGTATAATAGCTGTACAGCAGGTCGCCTCTGTCGCTGACCAGAGCTACTTTGGTAGTAGTAGAACCGGCATCGATCCCAAGATAGCAGCTGCCTTCATATGTAGAAAGATCTCCGCGCTTTACGATGTGGCGGTTATGCTCCTTAAGGAACATCTGGTATTCCTGTTCATCCTTGAATAAAGGTTCCAGGCGGTCTACCTCATGGCCCAGCTCAATTTTTCTTTTAAAATGATCCAGCAGTTCCGTGAAATTGGTTGTCACTTCCTCACGGGCATTCAGAGCGGCACCTACAGCGGCAAACAGATGGGAATGATTCGGGGCAATGATCGCCTCTCCTTCAAGGCCGAGTGTGCGGATAAATGCCTCTTTTAATTCGGAGAGGAAGTGGAGCGGACCTCCCAGAAATGCAACATTGCCGCGGATCGGTTTTCCGCAGGCCAGGCCGCTGATGGTCTGGTTTACCACTGCCTGAAAGATAGAAGCCGCAAGATTTTCTTTTGTTGCTCCCTCATTGATCAGAGGCTGAATATCTGATTTCGCGAATACACCGCATCGGGCTGCGATAGGGTAGATCGTATCGTAGTTTTTTGCATATTCATTGAGTCCCGCTGCATCGGTCTGAAGCAGAGAGGCCATCTGGTCGATAAAAGAGCCCGTGCCTCCTGCACAGACGCCGTTCATCCTCTGATCAATGCCGTTGGTAAAATAAATGATCTTAGCATCTTCGCCGCCCAGCTCAATGGCGACATCGGTCCTTGGGGCATAGTCCTGGAGAGCCGTGGAGACACAGACAACTTCCTGGCAGAACGGGATTTCCAGATAAGAAGAAATAGAAAGCCCGCCGGAGCCAGTGACTGTTGGGGCAAAAGTGACGTCTCCGATCTGATCTTTTGCCTTTCTTAAAAGTGATGCCAGTGTTTCCTGTATATTTGCATAATGTCTCTCATAGTCTGAGAACAATATATTGTGCTGCTCATCGATCACCGCTACTTTGACGGTGGTAGAGCCGATATCAATTCCTAATCGTTTCATCTAACTGTAACCTACTTTCCTTTTCGATAGTAGTCTTATTATAAAATAAAGATTTTGAAATAACAAGATTCAAGTGCGGTCTTCTTACCTATTAAATAGGCGGAGAAAATGGAGATGAGAAAAAAATTCACTAAAATAAATCGGAAACATATAAAAAACAAGGCATAGTCTATAATAAAAAGGCAAAGGAAAGTATAAGATATGGCAGAACGGGGAAACTGTAATGGAACAGTTTATGTAATTAAGGAAAAAGATACCTTGTATCAAATCGCAAAACAATATAATGTGAGTGTAAGGGAGATCATGAGGAAAAATCCCTATGTGAACATTTATAATCTGCAGATTGGTGATGAATTATGTATTCCGTCAGCGGGACCGGTGATTTCGGGTGCTTTTGAGCCATATGTAGTGAAAAAAGGAGACACTCTGATGAATATTATGAAAAATAAGAATGTTTCCTTTGAAAAATTAGCAAAATCAAACAAAAGCGTCAGAGAACTGACCCTTCCTGTCGGGACAGTGCTCTTAATTGACAAAGAGAAATAATATCTCTATAATGAAACGTGAACTCGTGGAAAACAGGCGGATGATCTCATCTGCCTGTGACCGCAGCGGAGTGGAAGGAGACTCAAATGATACAGATTTTTCGGACAATGGACGGCCGGATCAATGAAATATCTGAGCCCATAGAGGGCTGCTGGATTTCCGTGGTAGACCCTACGGCCACGGAACTGGTGGAACTCTCCCAGAAGTACCAGATCGATCTGGATCATTTAAAAGCACCGCTGGATGAAGAAGAGCGCTCACGTATTGAGGTTGAGGACAACTATACGCTGATCATCGTGGATGTGCCGATCACAGAGGAGAGAAAAGAGAAGAACTACTTCGTGACGATTCCATGCGGGATCATATTGACGGAACTGTGCCTGATTACCATCTGTCTGATGGATACGCCGGTGCTCTCTAATTTTAAAGAGGGAAGGGTACGGAATTTCTGGACATATAAGAAGACCAGATTTATTTTACAGATCCTGTTTCGGAATGCCTCCCTTTACCTCCAGTACCTGCGGATCATCGATAAAAAGAGTGATGAAGTCGAAAAACAGCTCCATATATCTACGAAGAACCAGGAGCTCATCGAGCTTTTGGAACTGGAAAAGTCACTGGTTTATTTCTCTACATCACTGAGGGGAAATGAGCTGGTGTTAGAGCGTCTGTTAAAGATCGAAAAAATCAAACAGTATCCGGAAGATGAGGAACTGCTGGATGATGTCATCATCGAAAACAAACAGGCGATCGAGATGTCCGATATTTACAGCAACATTTTAAGCGGAACGATGGATGCCTATGCATCTGTAATTTCCAACAACCTGAATATTGTCATGAAGGTTCTGGCCGTGATCACGATCGTCATGTCCATACCGACCATGATCGCAAGTTTTTGGGGAATGAACGTGCCTGTGCCGTTTGCGGACAGCCCGTTTGGATTTTTCGGACTGGTAGGAGTGTCTTTGGTGCTGACGGTGATCGGAAGTATTGTATTAGGAAAGAAAAAAACATTTTAGGAAAGGTTTCTTATGAATTGGTTAAATAAGCTGGAGAGGAAGTTTGGGAGGTTTTCTATTCCGGGACTTCCAAAGTATATTATTCTTTTATATGTCGTAGGGATCATGGTTCAGTTTGCCGCGCCGGAGCTGTACAGTCAGTTTACGCTGAATCCATACCTTATACTGCACGGACAAGTCTGGAGGATTTTTACGTTCCTTCTGATCGCACCGTCTACCAACTTGTTCTTTATGATTTTTGTACTGCTGTTTTATTATTCTATCGCATCATCGTTGGAACAGGTCTGGGGAAGTTTCCGATTTACCATGTACTATATGATTGGTGTGCTCGGGACCATTTCAGGAGCATTTCTTACATACCTGATTCTTGTCTTATCAGGGGGAGAGTTTAATGCCATGTTTGTGCAGATGGATACCTTCTATCTGAACTTATCTCTGTTTTTGGCCTATGCAATGATGTTCCCGGACATGCAGGTATTGTTTTATATGATCATTCCGATGAAGGTAAAGTGGCTGGCATATCTTGACGCCGCATACCTGTTTTATACATTTTTTATTGCAACAGACTTTACAGTTACGGGAATTTCGATTAAAGTATCAATAGTAGTCGCTTTGCTGAATTTTGTTCTGTTCTTTTTCTCAACAAAGAAAATGAAGGCAAAGGGAGCGATGTTCGGCCAAAAGGTAAGACAGAGAAAGAGGAAAGCACAGTTTGGGGAACCTGCCGGACACGTGGAGCCGAAAAAGAACGGCGCCAGGCATGAATGTGCCGTCTGCCACCGCACAGAACTGGATGATCCCACGTTGGAATTCCGCTATTGTTCAAAGTGTGAGGGTAATTATGAATATTGTCAGGATCATTTGTTTACACATGTCCATGTGAAGAAAGATAAATAAGGAAATAATTAATTTTTTATAGATTAATTTATTATACATTGTTATGAAAAGGAGATTAACTATGCTGACGAAAAAAACAAAAATTGTTTGCACAATGGGGCCTGCGACGGATGACGACGCGGTGCTCAAACAGCTGATGCTGGAAGGAATGGATATTGCGAGATTAAACTTTTCTCATGGTGACCATGAAGAACAGCTTGGAAGGATCAAGAGGATTAAAAGATTCCGTGAAGAACTGAATATTCCGATTGCGATCTTATTGGATACAAAAGGACCGGAAATCCGTACCGGACTTTTGGATACAGACGGAGATGTGGAATTAAAAGAAGGACAGGAATTTGTTCTGACCACAAGAGATATCAAAGGAAATGATTCTATCGTAGGAATTACATACGAAGAGCTTCCTCAGGATGTTGCAGAAGGCAACACGATTCTGATCGACGACGGGCTGATCGAGCTGAGAGTCAAAGAGATCAAAGACGGAACCGATATCGTATGTGACGTAGTTAACGGTGGATTTCTGGGAAGCCGCAAAGGGGTCAACGTACCAAATGTGCGTGTAAATCTTCCTTCTATCACAGAAAAAGATAAGAGCGACATTGAATTCGGACTGGAAAACGGCATTGATTTCATCGCTGCCTCATTTATCCGAAATGCTGACGCAGTAAATGAGATCAAAGAGATTGTGAAAGCTCACAATATGGAAGTGGGCGTCATTTCTAAGATCGAAAATGTAGAAGGTGTAGAAAATATCGAGTCCATTATCCAGGCTTCTGACGGAATCATGGTAGCCCGAGGTGATTTAGGTGTGGAAATTCCAGCAGAGGAAGTTCCTTTCATGCAGAAAGCCATCATCAAAAAGTGCAACAACGCATTTAAACCGGTAATCACTGCTACTCAGATGCTGGATTCCATGATCCGCAACCCTCGTCCTACGAGAGCAGAAGTAACAGACGTTGCCAATGCGATCTACGATGGTACCGACGCGATCATGCTTTCCGGGGAGACTGCAAAAGGGAAATATCCTGTGGAAGCAGTCAGGATGATGAATCAGATTGCTATCTCAACAGAGCTGCACCTGGATACGAAGATCAAGGATTTCCGTTCTATCTATGTGAACCGGGGAATCTCAGCGGCAGTTGCTTACTCCGCAGTACAGACTGCCCATAACATCAATGCAAAATGTATTCTGGCTTCCAGTATGTCAGGATTTACGGCAAGAATCGTATCCAAGTTTAAGCCGGATGCACAGATCATCGGATTATCTCCGGATGAGGCTGTCGTGCGCAAAATGCAGCTTTACTGGGGCGTGCGTCCGTTCAAATCTCACAAAGCGTCATCTACGAGGGAACTTTTGGATGAGGCTACGGAGATCGTACTGAGTGCAGATCTTGCTCAGGAGAATGATATTCTCGTTCTGACCGGAGGCGGTCCGGCAGACCACCGCGGAAAAGGTGTGACAAACATGCTGAAAGTTGTAAAAATCGGCGAATAAAAAGGATCAGGGGGTGTGAAAACATCCCCTTTTTGGTAAGGTGAATATATGAAGGCTGCTGAAAAGTTTTACATATCGGAAATTTTAACGATAACGAAAGAAAAGTTAATAAAGCGGATTGTAAAAGGAAAGAGCATTCCTTCGCTGTATTGTATTACGCTTCCTCTTGGAAACGTGGGAGTGCTGGAGATTTACGAATACCGGGAACTGCTGAAAGATTATTACAGAAAAAAGGATGTCACAGTCGTGGGATGTGCCGTGTCAAAACAGGATGCTTTCGTGGTGCTCAGAAGGATTGTGGAAGACATCAGACAACAGGATTCCATGTTTCGGATACCGGAATTTTTTGAAGAGGGGTGAGACGATGGCAGCTTTATGGATTATTTTAAAAATCATAGGAATCATTCTTCTCTGTATCTTCGTGTTCCTGCTTCTGATCTTGTTCGCACCGGCAGGCTACCGTGCCCGGGGAGTTTACAATGGCTGGGAGAAATGGGCCAAAGCCAGGGTATCATGGCTTTTCTTTTTTCTGCGAATGAAGGTGTCATGGAAAGAGGGAGAGGAACCGGCGGTATCTTTAAGGATCCTGGGATTTCCTGTCTATCACTCGGATGAAGAAAGATGGTCGCTGCTCAACAGGAAAGCGGCTGATGATGTGGTAGAAATCAGAGAATCTGGGAAGGATATAAGAGACCGGGCAGAAGTGCCCCGGGAAGCAGCCGGACACCCGGCTGATCCTGATTCGGAGACAGGCTTTTCAGGGGATATTCTGGATTATACCGGAGACGGTCAAGAGTTTGACTCTGTCATAGAAGAACCGTCCGGGAAGCTGCCGCTCAGAAAAAGGGTGAAAAATTTCTTTCAAAGATGTTATAATACAGGTAAGCGTCAGTATCGGAGAATAAAAGCTGCCTTGAAACAGGCAGAATCTTTCAAAGAACTGCTGGAAGATGAGGAATTGATCCGTGTAGTCAAACGCTTATTTGGATACGGAAAAAAAGGGATCAGGCATTTTCTGCCGAAGAAATTTTCGGGGGACGTGGCTTTCGGCTTTGATGATCCCGCCATGACAGGACAGACACTCGCTGCTGTCAGTGCTTTTATGCCGCTGTTTAACGACAGACTGTCTGTGGAGCCGGATTTTACGGAAGCCAGATTTGAGGCCGCACTGACAGTTTCAGGCCGGATATACGCGTTTCATTTTCTGAAGATCTTATGGGATGTTTACCGCGATAAGGAGCTTTGGAGACAGAAGGAACGCATTATGAGAACAATAGGAGGTTAGTTTTATGAACAAAGAAAAGTTTAATGAGACCGTGGACTCGTTATTTCAGGGAATCGAAGGATTTATGACTTCAAAAACCGTGGTTGGAGATCCCATCTATGTGAAGGATACGATCATTCTGCCTCTGGTAGACGTATCTTTCGGCATGGGAGCCGGGGATTTCCGCGGAGACAGGAAAGCCAGGGGATACGGAGGTATCGGGGGCAAGATGACGCCAAGTGCGGTTCTTGTGATCCGTGACGGACAGACGAAGCTTGTGAATGTTAAGAATCAGGAAACGATTACAAAACTATTGGACATGGTTCCTGATGTGATTGACAAATTTACAAAAAAAGAAGAGACACTGGAAGATATAGTAGAAGACTTAGAGAACGAACGATAACCTCCCTAAAATACCTTGTATGAACAGAAATCTGTAATACAGGGTATTTTTTATTCAATACTTTGTGTTGTTCTGCATATACTAGCTAATAAGCTTAAATCAGGTGTGTATGTATGAAACGTGTTTGCGGAGTCGCTTTTTTCTTTTTTGGCCTCGGGCTGTTTATCGGAATGTTCATCCAAAGAGATTTTACACAGTTTGCAATGACCGGGGTGAGTATCACTCTGTCTTATTTTCTGTTTTTTCAGTAAACAGAAGGAATCTTATCTGAAACGAAAAAAAGAGCCGGATATTCCAGCTCCCTAGGTTTATAATAATCGGGAAAGATTACGCTCTTTCGACTTTACCTGATCTCAGACAAGAAGTACAAACGTACATTTTTTTAGCTGCACCGTTTACCTTCACTCTTACAGATTTGATATTTGATTTCCACATCTTATTTGATCTTCTATGTGAATGACTGACTGCATTACCAAAATGAGCGCCTTTTCCGCAGATAGCACATTTTGCCATGTTAGCACCTCCTTAACTCGATCTTATCCCTCTCTGGGACTGACAACTATTTCATTCTACCAGATTGATTTCTAAAAATCAAGAAGAAATTCTCTTTTCTTTTTCAGAGGTAAATAGTATAATCTAAGTAGCGTTCCGGGTAAAATGAGCTGTGTGGGCGCACAAGAATACGAAGTATGGAGGTAAAGCGATGAAAGGACATATGAATACGAAGAACGGCGAGATTTCTATCGAAAATCAAGTGATTGCCAAGTATGCCGGGATTTGTGCCCTTGGTTGTTTTGGTATTGTCGGCATGGCAATGGTCAATATGAAAGACGGAATCGTAAAGCTGCTGACCAGAGATAATATAAGAAAAGGTGTTTTTGTCTCTGTGAAGAACAACAAAATTTCCATAGATTTTCACATTATTGTTTCTTATGGTGTATCCATTTCTGCGGTAGCGGACAACCTGATGTCTTCTGTGAAATACCGGGTAGAAGAGTTCACCAGTCTGGAAGTGGAACGGATCAATGTATACGTTGAAGGTGTGAAAGATATAGGATAATTACGGAGGCAGGATAAATGAAGCAGATTGACGCAGCTTTGCTCAAAAAGATGTTTATTGGCGGAGCGAAGAGACTGGAAGCTCATAAAGAGCATATTAACGAATTGAATGTATTCCCGGTGCCCGACGGCGATACGGGAACCAATATGACGATGACGATCATGTCGGCGGCAAAAGAAGTCGGTGCGATAGATGATCCTACGATCGAGGAGCTGGCAAAGGCTATCTCGGGCGGATCATTAAGAGGAGCCAGAGGAAACTCAGGGGTGATTCTTTCCCAGCTGTTTCGGGGCTTTACAAAGCAGATTAAATATTTGGACAGACTGACAACCAGAGATGTAGCCGCGGGCTTTAAGAAGGCTGTGGACACTGCCTACAAGGCGGTTATGAAGCCGAAAGAGGGAACGATCCTCACCGTTGCCAAGGCAGCGGCAGACAGCGCTTTGAGATCCGCAAAGAAGACAGACGATTTTGAAGAGTTTGCCCAAAATGTCATGCAGGAAGCCAACACAGCACTCCAGATGACGCCGGAGATGCTGC
>NZ_FR889178.1:0-37333 GCF_000432215.1 Anaerostipes sp. CAG:276 | reverse complement strand
AAAAGAAGCCGGGGTTGTGGATTCCGGCGGACAGGGACTCCTGGAAGTTCTTCAGGGAGCCTATGATGTTCTTCTCGGTAAGGAAGTGGATCTGAAAGTTGAGCCGGTTTCCAGACCGGTGCAAAAACCGATGGGAGCCGCATCCGGAGAAACGGCGGATATTACGTTCGGATACTGTACAGAGTTTATTGTCATGCTGGACAGAGAATTTGGTTCGGCGCAGGAACAGGAGTTTAAGGATTATCTGACCGGTATGGGAGATTCCATTGTAGTCGTGGCGGATGAAGACATCGTGAAGGTGCATGTCCACACGAATCATCCGGGCAAGGCTATTGAAAAGGGACTTTCTTACGGTGCACTGACCAGCATGAAGATCGATAACATGCGGGAAGAGCATGAGGAGCGCCTGAACCTGAGCCGTCAGGCAGAGGAAAAAGAACCGGCTCCGAGAAAGGATATGGGATTTGTTGCGGTTTCAATCGGAAGCGGTCTCAACGACATATTCAGAGAACTGGGGGCAGATTATCTGATCGAAGGCGGACAGACCATGAATCCGAGCACGGAAGATATGCTCAATGCGATTGCTCAGGTCAATGCGGATCATGTGTTCATCCTGCCGAATAATAAAAATATTATACTGGCTGCCCAGCAGGCGAAAGCCCTCGTGGAAGATAAAGAGATCATTATCATTCCGACCAAGACGGTACCGCAGGGGATTTCTGCTTTGATTGCATTTGAGGCGGAAAGCAGTGTGGAAGAGAATGAGGCTGCCATGACCGAGATGATGAACGGTGTAAAAACCGGAGAAGTCACTTATGCAGTCCGTGATACGACCATTGACGGCAAGACGATCAAAGTCGATGATATTATGGGGATTGACGACAACGGCATTCAGGAAGTTGGGAATGATGTAGAAGCGGTGACGCTGGGACTCCTTCGCAGTATGGTGGACGAGGACAGCGAACTGATCTGTATATACTACGGGGATGAGACGCCGGAGGAGAAGGCTGTGAAGCTTTCGAAAAAGGCAGAGGAACTGTATCCGGACTGCGAGGTCCAGATGGAATATGGAGGACAGCCAATTTATTATTTCCTGCTGTCTGTAGAATAAGAAAAGAATGGACAATCAAAAGGGAGCAGATACTGTTCCCTTTTCCTTTTCCACGGGGAGGTCCGTATTTATAGAGGAGTAGTTGATTTATGAACGGGGATACAAATATCCAATGCCTGAAGGGGATCGGTGAGAAAACATATAACGGATTTAAAAAGCTGGGAGTCGAGACTGTGGACAGCCTGATCACTATGTATCCCAGATACTATCTGACCTATGAAGACCCTGTCCTGCTCTCTGAACTGACGGCAGGAGAGAGGGCCGCAGTACAGGTGAGGATTACATCAGATGTGAATATCCGATATGTAAGAGGATTAAAGATTGTCTCCTGTCTCGGAAAGGACAGTTCCGGCACTATGACATTTACTTGGTTTAATATGCCATACTTAAAGAAACAGATTCACCGGGGAGAGGACTATATTTTCGTTGGGACACCGGTTTTTAAAAACGGCCGTCTGATGATGGAGCACCCGGAGATTTTTAAAGAGGAGGATTACAGCGCAAAGCAGCAGACTTTACAGCCGGTCTATCCGCTGACATCGGGGATTACGAATAAAACAGTGAGCAAGGCCGTCATGCAGACGGAGGAGTATATAAAGGGTATCCGGGAATATCTCCCGGAGCAGATTCTTAAAAAATACCGTCCGATGGATTACAGCGAAGCCATCTGGAATGTCCATTTTCCAAGGGACAAACAGACGCTGGTGGAGGCGAAAAAGAGACTGATCTTTGATGAATTTTTCATTTTTATGGCGGGGATGAACCTGATGAAACAGGAGCACCGGGAGGAAAAAAACCGTTATCCGATCCCGGTATGCGGCGAGGCGGACAGGCTGATCCAGTCGCTTCCTTATGAACTGACCGGAGCACAGAAAAGGGCTCTTCTGGAGATGCAGAAGGATTTAATGGGGGAGAAGGTCATGAATCGTCTCGTACAAGGGGACGTGGGATCAGGGAAGACGATCCTTGCGGTGATCCTTCTTCTGATGTGCGCGAAGGCCGGGTATCAGGGCGTTCTGATGGCTCCGACAGAAGTGCTTGCAAGCCAGCACTACGAGACCTTTCAGGAACTTCTTGGACCGTTCGGCGTGTCTGCGGCGCTGCTCACAGGATCTGTAAAGGCGAAAGAAAAGCGAGAAATCTATCAGGGAATTAAAAACCATGAGTATGATATTGTTATCGGGACCCACGCCCTGATTCAGGATGCTGTGGAGTATGACCGGCTGGCTCTGGTTATCACGGACGAGCAGCACAGATTCGGGGTCCGGCAGAGAGAGATCCTTTCAAAGAAGGGGAAGGAACCACATGTCCTCGTTATGAGTGCCACTCCGATACCGAGGACCCTGGCGATCATTATGTACGGAGATCTGGATGTGTCCGTCATCAATGAGCTGCCGAAGAACCGTCTTCCAATTAAAAATTGTGTTGTCAATCAGAGTTACCGTCCGAATGCGTATCGATTCATGGAGAAGCAGGTGGCAGAGGGGCGGCAAATCTATATTATCTGCCCAATGGTGGAGGAAAGCGAGGCCATGGAGGGTGAAAATGTGATTCAGTATGCCAATATGCTGAGAGAACAGTTTCCTCCCAGTATACAGATCGGGGTGCTTCATGGTAAAATGAAACCAAAGGAAAAGCAGAAGATTATGGATGAATTTTCGGAGTGCAGCATCCAGATCCTGGTGTCTACCACAGTTATTGAGGTCGGTGTCAACGTGCCCAATGCCACGGTCATGATGGTGGAGAACGCCGAGCGGTTCGGCCTCGCCCAGCTGCATCAGCTGAGAGGCAGGGTGGGGAGGGGAGAACACCAGTCCTACTGTATTTTTATGAGCGGAGTAAAAAAGAAAGAAACGATGGAGCGGCTGGAAGTGTTAAATAAGTCTAACGACGGATTTTACATTGCCAATCAGGATCTGAAGCTCAGAGGACCGGGAGACTTTTTCGGAGTCCGGCAGAGCGGGATGATGGATTTTGTCCTGGCCGATATTTATACCAATGCAGATCTTTTAAAACAGGCAAGCGATGCAGTACATCAGCTGTGTGAGGAAGAATTTGATTTCTCCACATTAAAAAACAGCCGTCTGGAAAAACAGATTTCGCTTGCCAACAGGATATAAAGGAGGTTCGCTATGATTCGTGTACGTTTGCGGTTTACGGGAAGAGTCCAGGGAGTCGGATTCCGGTATTTTGCACAGATGAATGCCGCACAGTTTCATGTGACAGGATGGGTGAAGAATATGTATGACGGTTCTGTCACTGCAGAAGCCCAGGGAACAAAAAAACAGATTGAAGATTTTATAGAATCCATGAAGCACGGCCATCGGTTTATGCGGATTGACCATGTAACAGCTGAAGAATGTCCGCTCTGTGAGGGAGAAAAGGACTTTAAAGTAAAGTATTAAAATTCCAAAGAAAAAAATGTTATTCCATGTAAAAACTCTCAGTGTATCTTTTGTGTTATTAAACATACTATCTTCGTAACAAAAAACAACAAAAGAAACGGAGGTCTTTCAAAATGGAAGAACGTACTTCAGCAAACAGCAAAGGAAACAACAGAGTGGAAGTTCCAGAGGCTAGGGAAGCACTGGACAGATTCAAATTCGAGGTTGCTAATGAAATCGGTGTAGACTTAAAAGAAGGATACAACGGACATTTAACAACTGCTCAGGCAGGTTCTGTTGGAGGAGAAATGGTTCGTAAAATGATCCGCAGACAGGAAGAGGAAATGTCTGGCCGTTAGTTAACGGATACAAACGAATCAGTTTTTACTCGTAATTTCGATGAGAGAACGAAAGAAAAAAGAGGAGCAATCAGAGCGTCAGTTCTGACTGCTCCTTTTGCAGTACGGGAATTTCTTTGTTATTTAGTTGACAAATTATCTGAATATAATACAATAGTAGGGAGAAAAAACAAAGGAAGATAAAAAAATGCGAGTGATTTCAGGAAAAGCCAGGAGTTTGAGGCTTAAAACAGTGGAAGGAATGGACACGAGACCGACGCAGGACCGCATTAAGGAAACGCTGTTTAATATGATCCAGCATGAAATTGCGGGGGCAGAGTTTCTGGACCTGTTCGCAGGCAGCGGAGCCATCGGGATCGAGGCTCTGAGCAGGGGATGTAAGCATGCTGTATTTGTGGAAAAGAACAAAAAAGCGGCTGCCTGTATTCGGTACAATCTGATACATACAAAACTTATAAATGACGCTCAGGTCCTGGAGACAGATGTCATAAGTGCATTGAGGAAGCTTGGAGCAGAGAGCAGGAAGTTTGACTATATTTTTATGGACCCTCCTTATAACAAAGGAATGGAGAGAGCAGTGCTTGCCGAACTGGATCATTTGGATCTTTTAAAGGAGAACACCCTGGTCATTGCGGAATCCAGCTTACAGACAGAGATTCAGGAGGAGTTGTTTGAGCATCTGAAGGTTCTGAAGATAAAGGAGTATAAAACCAACAAGCATACTTTTTTGCAGAAAGTGCAGGAGGGCTGAGAAATGAGCATTGCAGTGTATCCGGGAAGCTTTGACCCGGTAACTTATGGGCATTTGGATATTATTAAACGTTCTATCAGAGTTTTTGATAAACTGGTCATAGGGATTTTGCTGAACAGTGAAAAAAATCCTTTATTTTCAATGGAAGAAAGAGTGGAATTTCTCACGGAAGCCACAAAGGATATGGAGAATGTTGAAGTGAAATCTTTTTCCGGCCTGCTGGTGGACTTTGCACGTGAAAATAACGCGGATATTACGGTCCGCGGGCTCCGCGCTGTTACGGATTTCGAGTATGAACTGCAGATAGCCCAGATCAATAATAAGCTGGACTCCAATCTGGATACGATGTTTTTTACCACCAGTACGGAATACGCATACTTAAGCTCTACGATCGTGAGGGAGATCGCATCCTACCACGGAGATGTCAGTGAACTGGTGCCTCCGTATGTGGAACAGAAGCTGAAGCAAAAATTTAGAGAAAGAATAGAGGGAGAAGCATGAGTGAGAAATATTTGCATGAAATGATCGATGATATTGAAATTTTGATCGATGAGGCCAAGCCGGCAAGATTTAATCCGGGGAAGGTTGTCATCGACAGGGATGTGCTGATCACTGTCATTGAGGAATTGAGAAAACAGATTCCGGGAGAGGTTGAGCGCAGCCATAAGGTTATGATGAACAAAGACGCTATCCTGGAAGATGCCAGGATCAAGGCCCAAAATATCGTAGACCAGGCGGCCAGAGAAGCCGGAGAGCTGATCGATGAGAATGAGATCGTAGAGATGGCAAAAATGCGTGCAAAGGAGATGGAAGAAGCTGCTTTAAACCACGCAAATGATGTCATTCACAATGCCAATGAAGAGGCTGAACAGGTAAGATACGGCGCACTGCAGTACACATGCGATATTATGGAAGATGTCCAGGACTACATAACAAAAGTAAAAGAGGGTCAGCGAAGCCTTTTTGATCAGCTTTTATCAACCTTGGACAGTGATATAGAGTCAATCAGCACCAACTATGAGGAAATCCGGCAGCAGCTTGACGGGGCTTCCCGGACGAAGGTGAGAACAGCCGAAGATTTCGTTTCACAGGAAGAGGAATAGCATGCCGCTGCTTATGCATGCAAAGAGCATCTTAAATATAAAATAGCTTTTCATAGACAGCTGTGATTTTTGGCAGACGCTCTTGACCTGTGCCAGGCTGCACAGGCCGCCGAAAGAGCTGACGGCAAGGATTGCGGCTGTTTTTTGTCTGAAGCCCAGGGACAGAAAACTCACATGGGAGATCCCTGTTGTGATCTCGAGCATTCCGATGACCGGTGCCGTGATATAGGAGGGCAGTATGCCGCTTTGAAGAAGAGAAGATACGATGGAAAATACCATGATAAAAATACCGATGGTAAAAATCGTCTTCAAACTGTCAAAAACAATCTCGTCAAAGGATTTGATCGCCGCAGTCCTCGGGTGTTCCTGATGCACGTGTAAAAATCCTGTGCCTCTGAATTTCCATAAGATGAAGATAAAGTACAGGAGATTGGGCATATAAAGACAGAAAAAATAAAGGGGTACACTAAGGGTCCCTTTTAAGATCAGGGTCAGCGTAAAGCCGATGGAAAACATCGGGCTTACATTGTTGCAGAGCACAAGAAGGGATTCCCCTTCTTTTTTTGTATAGGAACCTGAAAGCACCAGATCGCTGATGATCTTGCCGCCCAGAGGATAGCCGCACAGGAAGCCCATAAGGATTGTATATGCCAGATCCTTGTTCAGCCATGGAAATAGTTTAAACAGAGGATAAAACAGATAGGAAATATAGTGGACCGTCTGGTATTTCATCATAAGGTTTGTCAGAAGAAAAAACGGCAGGAGCGTGGGCACGATGGTTCCGGACCAGAGAAGCAGGCCGTTTTTGGCGCCTGCTACGCACTGTTCCGGAAATAAAAATAGAAGGAACGCAGTTAAAATCAAACAAAACTGATAAAAGTATTTACCCATAGAAAAACCCCCTGTCCTCTTAAGCCTATGAGGCGGACGGTTATATTATGATTTGTTCTTCTTTTACCTGGGTCTTAAACTTTGACCGGAGCATCATTTGATAGAGGGCATCTGCTTTTTGTTCTGTCTGAAGCATCTGTAACTGGACCTTGGTAAGCGGGTCGTCAAGCGGTCTTAAATGCCGGACCATCGGCCAGGTTTTTTTCTTTTTTATTTCCCGGATCAGAGAGGAAGCCTCTTTTTTAAAGCCGAGGATCTGAAAATACAGGGGCTGTTCTGAGCGGGTATAGCTGTCCTTCATCTCCTGCTTCATGCCGAGGAGGATGTGCAGGAGTCCCCGGCTGATACGGCTCCAGGTCAGGCTTTTATTTTTGACGGCTTCGATCTGACAGGAAAATGGCCGGCCCGGAACGGCCATACGGATCAGGCGGGCACTCAGATCCTTTGAAATGTCCCAATAGTCCTCAAAGGAATCTTCCATGCAGAGTTTATAAGACAGCAAATCAGAAAAATCATCAAGCAGGATGGGAAAACAGCGCCGGTAATCTTCCAGCAGAATCGGGTGCAGATTTTTCGGAATGCTCTCCAGACACTTGCTAAGGCCGTCAAAAACAGCCAGCTGTGACCGAATGGCGGAGGCAGAACTGATGCTGCCCGTCAGATCAAGACTCCGGTGGCTGCTCTGTTTCCTCGGGATACAGAACGGATGGATGCTGCTGTTTCTGCGTTTCAGTGCCATCAAATATTCGAGTCCCAGAAGGTTGTTTGGCTCTCTTAGGATATCGGCGTCACTCTTGGAACAGCCAAGTGAGAGAAACGCTTTTTCTCTCGCTTTAGGATAGGAAATGCCGGTCTTTAAATATAACTTAATCTGTTCCGTGAGGTCATCCTCTCTGTCCGCCAGAAAGCTTCCGAGGGAGATCAGACGGCTCAGAGAACCGCATTCGCTCCCAAAAGAGAGAATGTCGACCACACCGAGACCTTCCAGGAGGGAGACACTGCCGTCTGCAAAATACGGGGCGCTGCCGGAGGAAAACCAGAGCGGCAGTTCCAGCACCAGGTCAGCTCCGTTCATGAGGGCCATTCTGGCTCTTGTTTTTTTTTCGATGACGGCCGGGCCGCCGCGCTGTACATAATTTCCGCTCATCAGTGCAATGATATAATCAGCGCCTAAAATGCGCTTTGTCTCTTCGATATGATAAAGATGTCCGTTGTGAAACGGGTTATACTCACAGATAATTGCCGCAGTTTTCATTGCTGCTCTCCTTTCTTTTGTGAAATCATTATAACAAAGAACTTAAAAAAGGTAAAATTGCACAAAAAAGAGGAAATAAAAGGCTGAAACTTGCTATTAAAAATAAAAGATAGTAAAATGAAAACATTATGAGATGAGATGTACTAGGAAAAGTACAACAAGGCATATTGTATACAACAAACGAATATTGTATAATTTCCATGAGAAGAATTCATCTTTGTAGAAAGTTGGAAGGAGCAACGTAATGAGTTTTATTGATGTGATTAAAGAACGAGCTAAAAGTGAGAAAAAAAAGATTGTTTTGCCTGAGACCGGAGATCCCCGTACTCTTGAGGCTGCAGACACAGTGCTGAGAGAAGGGATCGCCGACATTATTCTTGTGGGAAACGAGGAGGAAATTTTAAGCCGCGCAGAGGGACTGGATCTTTCCAAGGCCTGTTTTGTAGATCCTAACAACTGCGAAAGACTCAATACATACATTGAATCTTTGTGCGAAGCCAGAAAGAGCAAGGGACTGCTCCCGGAGGATGCAAAAGAAATCCTGCTTTCTAATCCGCTGTTTTTCGGAGCGACTATGGTGCGTGCCGGAGATGCGGACGGCATGGTTGCGGGGGCAGTAAATTCATCCGCCAACGTTCTGCGGTCTGCCCTTCAGGTTGTCAAGACGGCTCCGGGGACAAGGATCGTTTCTGCCTTCTTCCTGATGGTAGTGCCGGATTGTGAACTCGGCGCCAACGGTACTTTTGTATTTGCAGACTGCGGACTGAATCAGAATCCCAATTCAGAACAGCTGGCAGCCATTGCCGGAAGTTCTGCGCAGACATTTAAACAGCTGGTGGGAGAAGAACCAAGGGTTGCTATGCTTTCCCATTCCACAGTGGGAAGCGCAAAACACGACGATGTGACAAAGGTTGTGGAAGCAACGGCGATCGCAAAAAGAGATTATCCGGACACACTGATCTGCGGAGAACTGCAGCTGGATGCGGCGATCGTTCCTGAGGTGGCGGCATCGAAGGCACCCAGAAGTGAAGTGGCAGGAAAAGCCAATGTACTCGTCTTCCCGGATCTGGATGCAGGAAATATCGGATACAAATTAGTCCAGAGACTGGCAAAAGCGGAAGCCTACGGCCCGGTTACCCAGGGGATTGCAAAGCCGGTCAATGACTTGTCCCGCGGATGCAAGGCGGAAGATATCGTCGGAGTTGTGGCAATCACGGCAGTGCAGGCACAGCTTACGGAGAACAATTAGAGGTTAAAAGATTAGAATATATAGGAGAATGAAGATGAAAGTTTTAGTTATTAATTGCGGAAGTTCCTCCCTCAAATACCAGCTGATCGATTCAGACACAGAAGATGTACTGGCAAAAGGTCTCTGTGAGAGGATCGGGATCGACGGAGCCCTGACCCATGAGCCTGCCGGAAAAGACAAGATCAAGACCACTCCTGCCATGCCGGACCACAAGACGGCCATCGGCATTGTGCTTGAACAGCTGACAGACAAAGAAAACGGCGTGATCACATCTTTAGACGAAATCAGTGCCGTGGGACACAGAGTCGTACACGGAGGAGAGAAGTTCACAAAATCCTGCATTATCACAGAGGATGTGTTAAAAGAGATCGAGGCGTGCAACGTATTCGCACCGCTCCATAACCCTGCGGCTCTGATCGGAATTGAGGCCTGCCGGGAACTCATGAAGGACAAACCTATGGCTGCTGTATTTGATACCGCATTCCATCAGACGATGCCGGAAAAGGCATTTCTCTATGGAATCCCGAGAAAGTATTACGATGAAGACGGAATCCGCCGCTATGGATTCCACGGGACTTCCCATCAGTTTGTCTCCCGTGAGGCTGCCAAGATGCTTGGAAAAGACATCAAAAATATCAATATAATTGTGTGCCATTTAGGAAACGGTGCCAGCGTCACAGCAGTCAAAGGCGGAGAGTCTGTGGATACTTCGATGGGACTGACACCGCTGGAGGGCCTGATCATGGGTACCCGTTCCGGAGACCTGGACCCGGCGATTCTTGAGTTCATCGCGAACAAAGAAAATAAAACCGTGTCTGAAGTAGTCAATATCTTAAACAAAGAATCCGGAGTGCTCGGACTGTCCGGCGGTATTTCTTCCGATTTCAGAGATGTCAAAGCCGCAAGGGCAGAGGGCAACAAAGCGGCTGCGGCTGCGATGGACGCTTATGTATACCGTGTAGCGAAGTATATCGGAGCCTACACTGTGGCTATGAACGGGGTGGATGCCATCGCTTTCACTGCGGGACTGGGAGAAAATGACGACGCCACGAGAGCAGCGATTGGAGAATATTTGGATTGTATCGGTGCAAAGATCGATGCTGAAAAGAACGATGTGCACGGAAAAGCAGCGGTCATTTCAACGGATGATTCCAGAGTCAAAGTGCTCTGCATTCCGACCAACGAGGAAGTGATGATCGCAAGGGATACGGTAGCCCTTGTAAAATAAAATTACTTGACAAACAAATATCGCATTTGTATAATAGACAAGTATGAAATTTTAGGAGATAGTATGCTGATTCAGTTATCAAAATTGTTATCAATGCCGGATCATGAAGAGACGGTGGAATGTTCCCTGGATATGGAGGAGCTTGTTCTCAGAAGAGAAAGTTATCCGATCCTGGAGAAGCCTTCTTTTCCGGTCATTTTAAAAAATGAAGGGAAGAGGACGGTTTCGGTCTCATTTCAGACAAGCATCACAGTCGGGATGCCCTGCGGCCGGTGTCTCACCGAGGTTCCGGAAAAGATCAGGCTCAGTGTCTTACGGACATTGGATTTTGATGACATAGAAGAAACTTGTAAGGATCAAGTATCTTTCGTAGATGGAAGCAGCCTCAATGTGGATAAGCTTATTCTTGAAGAAGTGATTCCCCTGCTGCCAACAAAGGTGTTATGCAGTGAAGACTGCAAAGGACTTTGTCCAGTGTGCGGAACGAATCTGAACAAGGAAGAGTGTGGCTGTGACCGGGCGGTTAAAGATCCACGGATGGCAGCTATCCAGGATATTTTTAAGAATTTTAAGGAGGTGTAATACCAATGTCAATCTGTCCAAAGAATAAATCTTCAAAAGCGAGAAGAGATAAACGTAGAGCAAACTGGAAAATGACTGCACCAGCTTTAGTAAAGTGCAGCAAGTGCGGTGAATTAATGATGCCTCACAGAGTGTGCAAAGCCTGCGGATCTTATAATAAAAGAGAAATCGTAAATGCTCAGTAAGAGTTGACAACAGCAGCATATGTTGTCATGAATTGCCATGCGTTTAGACTTTATGAGTTTAAGCGGATGGCATTTCTTTTCATCTGGTGATTTTGTATCAAGGAGGTTGCAAATGGAAAAGATAGTTAAAGTAGCGCTGGATGCCATGGGAGGGGACAATGCTCCCGGAGAGATCGTAAAAGGCGCGGTGGATGCGGTCAACGAGAACAGCAATATTAAAGTTTACCTTGTAGGAAAATCCCCGAGGATCCACGAGGAATTAAAGAAATACCGCTATAAGAGCGAGCAGATCGAAGTGATCAATGCAGAAGAAGAAATTTCTTGTGATGAATCACCGGTAGAGGCGATTCGTAAGAAGAAAGATTCTTCCATGGTAGTCGGGATGAAGATGGTAAAAGACCAGACTGCAGATGCATTTGTATCGGCCGGAAGTTCAGGGGCGATCCTCGTGGGAGGACAGTTCGTGGTGGGCAGGATCAAAGGGGTGAAGCGTGCTCCTCTGGCCGCTTTGATGCCGACTACAAAAGGTGTTTCCCTGATCATTGACAGCGGAGCCAATATGGATGCAAAACCGGAATACCTTCTGGAATTTGCGAAGATGGGTTCTATTTATATGGAAGACGTGGTAGGCATTAAAAATCCGAAAGTTGCCATCGTAAATGTAGGTGTGGAAGAGGCAAAGGGAAATGCGCTTGTCAAAGATACATTTCCTCTTTTGAAGGAATGTGAGGAGATCAACTTTACCGGAAGCATCGAGGCCAGGGAAATTCATTCCGGTCAGGCAGATGTGGTTGTCTGCGATGCCTTTGTGGGAAATGTGATCCTGAAGTTATCAGAAGGCCTGTCCTCAACGCTGATGTCAATCGTAAAAGACGGCATGATGCAGAGTATGAGAGGAAAGATCGGAGGCCTGCTCGTGAAGCCGTCACTGAAAAAGACCCTGAAACGCTTTGACGCGTCGGAGCACGGCGGAGCTCCTCTTCTCGGTCTGAACGGCCTGGTCGTGAAGATGCACGGAAGTTCCAAGGCAAAAGAGACGAAGAACGCGATCATCCAGTGTATTGCTTTTTCAGAGGCCAAAATCAATGAAAAGATCAAAGAACAGATTGTAAAGGAAAAATAAAAGGTATGAATCAATCAAATCAGGAAGATTTTCAGAAAAAAATCAAGATTCGTTTTCATGACAAGAAATTGCTGACAACTGCACTGACCCACAGTTCCTATGCAAATGAGCGGAAACTTTCCCGGGGGAAAGACAATGAACGGCTGGAGTTTTTGGGAGACGCAGTGCTGGAACTGATCATGAGTGACTATTTGTTTCACACATACAAAGACGAACCGGAGGGAAAACTGACCAAAATGAGAGCCAGCCTTGTCTGCGAGCCTACTCTGGCATTCTGTGCCAAGGATCTCTCTCTGGGCGATTATCTGCTGCTGAGCAAAGGGGAAGACCTGACCGGAGGAAGGGAGAGAGATTCCATTTTATCGGATGCGTTTGAGGCAGTGATCGGAGCCGTATATCTGGATCAGGGATTCGAGGAAGCCAGAAAGTTTGTGGAAACATATCTGCTCCAGGATGTAGATGAAAAAGTATTGTTTTATGACGCCAAGACTTCGCTTCAGGAACTTGTACAGAGTTTTTCCAAGCAGCCGCTTACTTATGAACTGATAAAGGAAGACGGGCCGGACCACCAGAAGACTTTCACGGTGGAGGCCAGGCTCGGGGAAAAAGTCATTGGGACCGGAACCGGAAGAAGCAAGAAAAGTGCGGAGCAGACGGCAGCCTATGAGGCAATGAAGCATAAGGACGGAATATTGAGGTAGCTATGTATCTGAAAAGCATTGAAGTGAATGGATTTAAATCCTTCGCCAACAAAATGATTTTTAAATTTGACAGCGGCATTACGGGAATCGTTGGTCCCAACGGAAGCGGAAAGAGCAATGTGGCGGATGCGGTCCGGTGGGTGCTCGGAGAACAGAGCGCAAAACAGCTCCGGGGCGCCAAGATGGAAGACGTGATTTTTTCCGGCACGGAGATGAGAAAGCCGATGGGTTCTGCTTACGTTGCCATCACTATGGACAACAGTGATCACAGCCTGCCGATCGGGTTTGAAGAGATCACAGTGGCCAGGAGAGTCTACCGTTCCGGTGAAAGCGAATATCTGATGAACGGCAGTCCGTGCAGGCGAAAAGATATCGTGGAATTGTTTTTTGATACAGGAATAGGCAAAGAGGGCTATTCTATTATCGGACAGGGACAGATCGACCAGATTTTGAGCGGTAAGCCGGAGGACCGGAGAGAGCTGTTTGATGAGGCTGCCGGCATCGTAAAATATAAAAAGAATAAACTTGAGACAGAAAAATCTCTGGAGGCAGAACGGGAGAATTTAAACCGGGTAACGGATATTCTTATGGAATTGGAACGGCAGGTCGGCCCGCTGAAGACACAGTCTGAGAAGGCAAGGGAATATCTCTCATACAGGGACCGGCTGAAGGAATATGACACATCCATGTTCCTCATGGAAAACGGCCGGCTGTCCGATGAGATTGAGAGTCTGGATGAGAAGATCCGGATCGCCCAGGGAGAAGTGGATGACGCGGACAGGCGCCTGGAACAGACGAAAGCCGAATATGAGAAACAGGACCGGTATTTAAACGAGCTGAAACACGAGATCGAGACCAGGACGGAAGAGCTTTCTATAGCCAAAGTAGACAAAGAGAAACAGGAAGGCCAGATCAAGGTCTTAAAAGAACAGATGAACACGGAGCGGATGAGAGAGACGCATCTGTCGTCTGATATCCGCCGGCTTACCGGAGAAAAAGAGGACAAGCGCTCACAGCTTTCTGAACTTCAAAAAGAGGGCAGGGAGATCGAAGAGGCGGTTTTGAAAGCCCGGGAAGATACTGTGGAAAGAGAAAGCCAAGTCGCATTTCTCCAGAAGGATATTCAGGATACGGAGAAAGAACTTGAGAAGCTTCGCAGAAATCAGCAGAGTTTTGCCAACAATCAGATAAATCTCTCCAACAGGCTGCAGCATGTGGAGACTGTGAGAGAGCAGCTGGATGTGCGGATTCGCCATTTGATCTCGCAGGCAGAAAACTCCGGGCACCACAGGGCAGAGCAGGAGAAAAGAAAAGAACAGGAAGAATTTAAGAGGCTTGAGCTGGCGGAAGCAAAAAAACAGATCCTTAAGGAGTTGGAGACAGAGCAGGAGTTCTGCGGCAGACTGGGAAATGAGAGAAGATCCGTCCAGGAGGAGCTCACCCTGAAAAAGGAAGGCTTTCACAGGAGCCAGTCCAGTTATGAGACGTTAAGAAACATGGCGGAGCGCTATGAGGGATATGGATTCGGCATCAAGAGGGTGATGGAGCAGAAAGGGAGATATCCGGGCATCATCGGTGCCGTAGCAGATATCATGAAAGTCAGGAAAAAATATGAGCTTGCTGTGGAGACTGCCCTCGGAGGAGCCATTCAGAATGTAGTCACCGATACCCAGCAGACAGCAAAAGAAATGATCGAATTTCTGAAAAAAAACCGATATGGCAGGGTGACATTCCTTCCGCTCAGCGCAGTCAAACAGAGGGGCGGATTTCCAAGGCCTGAGGCAGTGCATGAGAAGGGAGTGATCGGCACCTGTGACTGTCTCGCAAGCTATGAAGACAGATTTTCAGAATTGTTCCAGTCACTTCTCGGCCGTGTACTCGTCGTGGAATCCATCGACGACGGGATACGGATCGCAGCAAAATACAAACACTCTTTCCGCATTGTAACGCTTGACGGGGATGCACTGAACCCCGGAGGTTCTATGTCCGGAGGTGCCTATAAGAATAAGAGCAATCTTCTCGGAAGAAACCGTGAAATAAAAGAACTTGAGCAAAAGCTGTTAAAGGACAGAGATGAAATTCTGCGTATCTCCAAAGTGCTTGAAGAAAAGACAGAGCAGTACGGGCAGGCGGAAGAGAAGATCAGCCGTTTAAAAGGCAGGATTCAGGAAAATACACTTCGGGAAAACACCGTGGTGATGACAATGAAATCCATTGACAAACAAATTCACGAGGAAGCAGAGAGGGAGCAGGAATACTTAGATCAGGCCCAAGCCCTTCGCCGGGAATACCGGTCCATGGATGGGGATGTGACATCTTTATCTGACAAAAAACAGGTGCTGGAGGAAGCAAATCAGACGGAAGAACAAAAGATTCACAGTCTTTCCAGACATCTGGAGGAAGCCAGACGCACGGCGGAAGAAAAGGCCAGGGAAGTTTCCGAGGCACATATGAAAGCCGGCCAGCTGAAGCAGCGCCAGGATTTCATCATGAGCAGCGGAGAACGGCTTCGCCTGGAGCTTTCAAAGATCGAAGAGGATCTGGAGGCACTTGGCAGGCAGACTGGTACTGTCGATTCGTCCATCGGAGACATTGAGCGGCGGATAGAAACATGCAGAGAGGAAGTTCATTCAAAGAGTCTCTGGATCGAAGAAGAAAAAAAGAATCTCTCTCATAAGCAGAAGAAGCTTTCAGAGACTGAGGAAAAGTACAAGGAAAGTCTGAAAGTCAGAGAAGAACTTATGCAGAGAGTCAACGGCTTCGACAAAGAAGTGCTGAGGCTTACATCTGCAAGGGAGAAGCTGGAGGAAAAACAGCAGGAACTTTTGGAATACATGTGGGAGAACTATGAACTTACATATCATCAGGCAAAGTCGGCGGCAGGTGAGGAGCCTCGGGAAAGCCTTACAGAATTAAAGAAGAAAATTGCTGAGATCAAGACACAGATCAGGGAACTGGGGCCGGTGAATGTCAACGCAATAGAGGACTACAGGGATGTTTTGGAGAGATATGAATTTTTGAAAAAACAGCACGAAGATATCGTAAAGGCTGAGGCACATCTGGCAGGGCTGATTGATGAACTGGAAGCTGCCATGAGGAATCAGTTCAGAGAGAAGTTTAAAGATATTCAGGAAATGTTCCAGAAGGTGTTCCAGGAACTTTTCGGGGGAGGATATGCAAGGCTCGAACTCACCGACGACGATGTGCTGGAGTCAGGTATCCGGATCATTGCACAGCCGCCGGGGAAAAAACTGCAGAATATGATGCAGCTTTCCGGAGGAGAAAAAGCTCTGACAGCTATTTCCCTTCTGTTTGCGATTCAAAATCTGAAACCTTCGCCGTTTTGTCTGCTGGATGAAATAGAGGCTGCACTGGATGATTCCAATGTAGCAAGATTTGCACAATACCTGCATAAGCTTACAAAAGAAACACAATTTATTGTAATTACCCACAGACGTGGTACAATGACAGCAGCGGATATTTTATATGGGATCACCATGCAGGAGAAAGGTATCTCCACGCTGGTGTCCGTGAGTCTGATCGAAAACGATCTGGACGAATAAAGCTGAGAAGGGAAGGAGATTTGAAATGGCAGAAAAGAAAGGATTCTTCAGCAGACTGGCTGCGGGACTTACAAAGACCAGAGATAATATCGCCTCAGGCTTTGACTCTATTTTTAAAGGGTTTTCCAGCATTGACGATGATTTTTATGAAGAATTGGAAGAGATCATGATCATGAGCGACATGGGAATTGATACGACCATGAGCATCATTGAAAATCTGAAAAAGAAAGTAAAAGAAGAGAAGATCAAAGAGCCGGAAGAGTGCCGGCAGGTTCTCATTGATTCCATTAAGGAGCAGATGAAGCTGGGTGAAGAGGCATATGATTTTAAAGATAAAAAGAGCGTTGTGCTGGTCATCGGCGTCAATGGTGTAGGCAAGACTACATCGGTGGGCAAAATGGCATCCCTGCTGAAAGGCGAGGGGAAGAAGGTCATGATGGCGGCGGCGGATACATTCCGCGCGGGTGCTATTGAACAGCTGAAAGAGTGGGCAGGACGCGCCGGTGTAGATATCATCAGCCAGGCAGAAGGGGCGGACCCGGCAGCCGTTGTATACGATGCGGTTTCCGCTGCGAAAGCCAGGAATGTCGATGTGCTTTTGTGTGACACGGCCGGAAGGCTTCACAATAAAAAGAACCTGATGGATGAACTTAAGAAGATCAACCGCATTGTTGAGCGGGAGTACCCGGAAGCGTATAAGGAGACACTCATCGTACTGGACGGCACGACAGGGCAGAATGCTCTTGCACAGGCAAAACAGTTTAAAGAGGCCACAGACATCTCCGGTATTATTCTGACAAAGCTGGATGGTACAGCAAAGGGAGGCATCGCCATAGCAATCCAGGCAGAACTGGGAATTCCGGTAAAATATATCGGAATCGGTGAACAGGTGGATGACCTTCAGCCGTTTGATCCGGATATGTTTGTAAACGCACTGTTTGATAGAGGAGATGAGTAGATGTTAACATTAAACAAATTCGAAAAAGCGTATGACAAAGTACAGGAGATTGTTCTGCCCACAAAACTGATCAAAAGCGATTATTTTTCTGAGCAGACAGGCAACTTCGTTTATTTGAAGCCGGAAAACATGCAGCTGACCGGTGCCTATAAGATCCGGGGGGCATATTACAAGATCAGCACACTGAATGAAGAAGAAAAATCAAAAGGGCTGATCACCGCATCTGCCGGAAACCACGCGCAGGGAGTGGCGCTGGCTGCAAAGAGACAGGGAGTGAAGGCTACCATCGTTATGCCGACCACGACTCCGCTTTTGAAAGTCAACCGCACGAAAGACTTAGGCGCAAAAGTGGTCCTTTGCGGAGATGTCTATGATGAAGCGTGTGAACATGCGCTGAAGCTTGCGCAGGAGAAAGGATTTACATTTGTGCATCCTTTTGATGATCTGGCGGTTGCAACGGGGCAGGGCACCATCGCGATGGATATCTTCAAGGAACTGCCCACTGTGGATTATATTTTAGTTCCGATCGGCGGAGGCGGACTGGCTACCGGAGTTTCTACTCTGGCAAAGCTGTTAAATCCAAAGATCAAAGTCATCGGTGTTGAGCCTGCGGGAGCGGCCTGCATGAAGGCTTCACTGGAGGCCGGAAAAGTTGTATCCTGCGAACATGTAAATACCATCGCTGACGGTACGGCTGTTCAGACCCCGGGGAAAAAGATCTTTCCTTACATACAAAACAACATCGACGACATTATTACGGTAGAAGATGAAGAACTGATTCCGTGCTTTCTGGATCTTTTGGAAAACCATAAGATGCTTGCAGAGAACTCAGGCCTTCTGACCATTGCGGCGCTGAAGCATCTGAAAGCAGAAGGAAAGAAAGTGGTTCCGATCATCAGCGGCGGGAATATGGATGTTATCACAATTGCATCTTTAGTACAGCACGGTCTGATCATCAGGGACAGGATTTTTACGGTTTCCGTATTTCTTCCGGACAAGCCGGGAGAGCTCACAAGAGTTTCAAAAGTCATTTCTCAGGCTCAAGGCAACATTGTAAAATTGGAACACAACCAGTTTGTAAGTATTAATAGAAACAGTGCAGTGGAGCTTACGATCACGATGGAAGCTTTCGGCACGGAGCACAAGAACAAAATCATAAAAGCGCTTCAGGACACCGGTTACAAACCGGAGATCAGAAGCTCAAAAAGTGTATTTTAGCAGTTTTTACAAAGGAAAAAAGAAGTTATCAAAAAAACAGTTTTTGCAGAAGACAGAAACTGTTTTTTTTGCACTTTTTAGCGCATTACAGTGTAACAAAATGTGCAAAATTAAGGTTAACAAAATTAACAAAAAAAGGACGGAAAAAGTGTATTAAATTTTGTACAATTTGTTGTATAAAGTCCCCTTTTTATGTTATAATAGGTTTATGAAACAGATGTCAGCAATTTGATCTTGTAAAGGACAGCATCGGTTACGTTCTTAGCTATTCAGAATTTGATTTTACGTAGATTAGGAAGTGTGATTTTGACCATTTGCAAGGACAAAATGGTGAAATTTGCACTTTTTTTATTAGCTTGTACATATAATACTTAGTATGTATTTGAAGGAGGAGGATTTATCCCATGGAAACAAACATTAGCAAAGAGGACTTATATTTATTTCAGACGGGAAAAGCGCAGAAAGCATATTTAATGTTTGGATGCCATTACTTGAAAGAAGCGGATGCCCACGAGTTTGTGGTATGGGCACCAAATGCCAAGTCTGTCAGTCTGGTCGGAGACTTTAATCAGTGGAATCCGCTTTCACATCCGATGAAGCAGACAGAACCGGGGATTTACTCGATCCAGGTAGAAGGACTGGAAAAAGGGGATTTATATAAATACTACGTGGAAGGCATGGACGGCAAATGCAGATATAAGAGTGATCCATTCGCATTCTATTCAGAGATGAGACCGGATACGGCATCTGTTGTGTGGGATGAGCTGGACGGTTTCTCGTGGAGGGACAAGCGCTATTTAAGCCGCAGAAAGAAAAAACAGGATGTCAGCCAGCCGATGTCTGTTTACGAGATGCACCTGGGCACATGGAAGATGCCGAAAGAGGAAGAGAGGGAGTTTTATAATTACCGTGAGATTGCAGACATGCTTGTTCCATATCTGCAGAAGATGGGGTATACCCATGTAGAACTGATGCCGGTGACAGAATACCCGTATGATCTTTCCTGGGGGTATCAGGTAACCGGATATTATTCAGTGACTTCCCGCTACGGCACACCGGAAGATTTTATGTATTTTATAGATAAGCTCCACCGGGCAGATATCGGTGTGATCTTAGACTGGGTGCCTGCACATTTTCCGAGGGATGAACACGGACTTGCACTGTTTGACGGGTCCCATATTTATGACCACGCAGATCCGAGAAAAGGAAGCCAGCCGGACTGGGGCACACTGCTGTTTAACTATGGAAAACCGGAAGTGCAGAGTTTCCTGATCTCCAGCGCCGTATTTTTTGCGGAGAAATATCACATCGACGGTATCCGGATCGATGCGGTCAGCGCCATGCTGTATCTGGATTTCGGCAAAAAGCCGGGAGAGTTTGTGCCAAATGAAGACGGCACCAATATCAATTACGAAGCCGTGGATTTCCTGAAAAATTTAAACCGCACGATGCGTTCTAACTTTGAAGGATTTATCACTGTGGCGGAAGAGTCTACCGCTTTTCCGAAAGTCACAAGCGCTGTTGACGATGAAGAAGGACTTGGATTTACATATAAGTGGAACATGGGATACATGCATGATTCCCTCTATTACATGGAACTGGATTCCCTGTTCCGGAAAGAAAACCATGGAGCCATTGTATTCTCTATGGACTATGCGTACAGTGAAAATTATATCCTGCCATACTCACACGATGAAGTTGTGCACGGTAAAGGTTCCATGATCAACAAAATGTTCGGAGAATACGAGCAGAAGTTTGGGTCACTGAAAACACTGTATGGATTTATGTTTGCTCATCCGGGAAAGAAACTGCTGTTCATGGGCGACGACTTTGCGCAGTTTGTAGAGTGGAGAGACAAGGAAGAGTTAGACTGGTTCCTGATCGATGAATATGAGACACATAAAACCATGAACGATTATGTGGCGAAGTTAAACGAACTTTACTGCAGCGAACCGGCTCTGTACGAACTGGACAACAAACCGGAAGGATTTGAATGGCTGCTGCAGAGAGATGCAGATCACAGCATTGTAGCATTCATCAGAAAATCTAAAAAGCGCAGAGGAAAACCTCAGGAGCAGATTGTATGTATCTTTAACTTTACTCCGGTAGAGTGGGATAAGTATCATATCCCGATGCCGAAAGACGGAAAGCTTACAAAGATTCTGGATACCGGGGAGAAGGCTTACGGAGGATCCGGAGAGGTCAGCCAAAAGTCGGCGAAAGTCCGGAAAAAGAAGATCAAAGGAAAGAGAAACGCCTACGAGCATTATGCGGTCATCACCTTAAAACCACTCAGTGCTGTTATGTATAGATATACGCTGGAGGACACTCCAGCCAAGAAGAAGGCGGAACCAAAGAAGACAGAAGCAAAGAAGCCGTCACCGAAAGCAGCCGGGACTGCAAAAGCGGAAGCTGTAAAGACACCGGTGAAAAAAGAAGTTTCTGTAGTTACAGAACCGGCATCGGCAGCAGAGACAACCCTGAAGACAGCAGAAGTTCAGGCGAAAAAGGAGACTCCAAAAGCTGCCGGACCGGCAGCAGGGAAGAAAGCTGAAAAACCGGAAGCAAAAAAAGAACAGACAACAAAAGATATACAAAAACCTAAAAAGAAGGAGGCCGAAAAAGAAACAAAGCAGCAGACCGAAGATTCTACTAAAAAGAAAACAGCAGCGAAGAGTGCAGATAAAAAAGAAGAAACAAAATAGGCATTGTGAGAAGGAGGAAAACTATGATTACAAAAAAAGAGTGTGTAGCAATGTTGCTGGCAGGCGGCCAGGGAAGCCGATTATTCGCGTTGACCCAGAAGAAGGCGAAGCCTGCTGTTCCCTACGGCGGTAAATATAAGATTATAGATTTCCCGTTATCCAACTGTGCGAATTCAGGAATCGACACCGTGGGTGTCCTGACTCAGTATGAACCCCTAGAGCTTAATTCCTATATCGGAACCGGAGGGTTCTGGGATTTAGACAATATGAACGGAGGAGCCTTTGTTCTTCCGCCGTATGTGAGAGGCGAGCAGGGAAACTGGTACCGCGGAACTGCCGATGCCATTTATCAGAATATCAATTTCATTGACAATTATGATCCGGACCACATCATTGTATTGTCCGGTGACCAGATCTGCTGTATGGATTATCAGAAGATGCTGAATTACCATAAGAAGAAAGGCGCTGACTGTACGATCTCTGTGCTGGAAGTCACACTGGAGGAAGCGAAGCGTTTTGGGATCATGAACACCGATGAGGACAACAGGATCGAGGAGTTCGAAGAAAAACCGGCTCACCCTAAGAGCACGAAAGCATCTATGGGTATTTACGTGTTCAAATGGAAACTGATCCGCCAGTACCTGATCGATGATGCAAATGATCCGGATTCAGAACACGATTTCGGCAAAAACATCATTCCGAGAATGCTGGAAGAAGGAAAGAAAATGTATGCATACAGCTTTGACGGATACTGGAGAGATGTGGGAACGATTTCAAGCCTGTGGGAGGCTAACATGGAGCTTCTGGAGGAGAATCCTCAGCTGAATTTAAACGATGACAAGCTGAAAGTCTACACGAGAACTTACGGACTTCCGCCTCATTACATAGCAGAAGGTGCCAGTGTGAAAAAGAGCATCATCGCAGACGGCTCTTTCATCGAGGGGACTGTGGAAAACTGTGTCATTCATTCCGGCGTAAAGATCGGAAAGGGAGCCGTGGTGAAGAACAGTGTCATTATGAAAGATTCCATCGTCCGGGAGAACAGTGAGATCAACAAGGCGATCATTGACGAGGAAGTTGTTGTGGAAGAGGGAAGCAAAGTCGGAGAAGGCAATGAAGTTACTGTCATCGGCTATCACAGTGTGGTGCTTGAGGATGCTGTCGTTGAGGATGGTGCAATGATCTATCCGGAATCTATTTTACACTAGGGAGGTAGAAACTATGGAAAATCAAATGCTTGGACTTATAAATGCAGGAGAAGAAAACAGAAGGCTTCAGGATTTGGTGCGCACCCGAAGCTTATCGGCACTCCCGGTAGGCGGAAGATACCGGACCATAGATTTCCTCCTGAGCAATATGGTCAACTCTGCCATTAAAAATGTCGGAATCATGACAAGATACAATTACAGCTCTCTGATGGATCATGTTGGTTCCGGGAAAGACTGGGGACTCAACAGGAAACGCGGAGGACTTTATACCTTCCCTCCGTATATTTCAGGAAGCGGAAGATCCGGAGAATATGCCAGTGTCATGGATGGGCTGAGGGGAACTTTGGGATTTTTAAAGAAGGCTTCCGAGCCGTATATTCTTCTTGGACGTTCTTATGTGATATTTAATTCTGATTTTAACGACATGCTGGAAAAACACATCGACAGCGGCGCGGATATCTCCATGATGTATTTTGATAACAGTGATGACGCCACGAACTGTGATTATGACGGTGTATACCTGAAACCGGATGAGTCCGGACGCATTACAGATATGTGCTATTCGGAGACAAAGCACCGCTACGGCAAGAAGAGCATGGATGTGTATATTATGAAACGGGAACTCCTGATCGACTTTATCCAGGAGGCAGTATCCCACAACAGAAAACATTTCTTCTTCGACGTACTTATTCCGAATTTTGACTGCCTGTATATTCAGGGATACGAATACAAAGGATATGTAGGCTGCATCACATCTGTGGAGGCTTACTACAATATCAATATGGACTTATTGAAACAAGATGTTCAGAAAGAACTGTTTTTTGGTAAGAATAAAGTGTATACTAGGACGAGTGACAGTGCGCCTGCCCGCTATGGCATCGAGGCGAATATCAGCAACAGTCTGATCAGCAGCGGCTGTGAAGTCGACGGAACCGTAGAAAATTCTATTATCTTCCGCGGATGCCAGATTGAGAAAGGCGCAGTGATCAGAAATTCCATCGTTATGGCGGAAGGATTTATAGGAAAGGGTGCGGACATCAATCATACGATTATGGACCGGCATGTAAAGATCTATTCTAACGCACATTTATCCGGATCCAGACAGCATCCGGTGTTCATACCGAAGGGAGCCAGCGTCAATGAATAAAAGGAATGAGTGTATGATGAACGTACTGATGGTTGCAGCGGAATGTGCTCCCTTTGTGAAGCTGGGCGGCCTTGCCGATGTCATCGGTACTCTGCCCAAGGAGCTCAACAAGCTTCATGCGGATACCAGAGTCATGATGCCGTTCCACCGCCAGATCAAGGATAAGTATGCTGCACAGACAAAGCATATGGCAGATTTTTATATACATTTTGCCGGAAGAGACGTATATGTAGGCGTTGAGGGCTTATTTTTCAACGATGTCACGTATTACTTTATTGACAATGAAGAGTACTTCGGCGATGCGGTTTACCGGGGCGGGGACGCAGAAGGAGAGCAGTACGCATATTTCTGCCGTGCTGTAATCGAAGCTGCCGGAAGGATCGGATTCCTTCCGGATGTGCTTCACTGCAATGACTGGCAGACCGGGCTGATCCCGCTTCTTCTGAAGACTCAGTACAGCCATTGGGAGATTGGGCGTGCCAGGACGATCTTTACAATTCACAACATGATGTATCAGGGTGAGTATGCCTTTGAGGCTTTTCACCACTGGCTGGGTATCGATCCGAGGTATGATACACCGGAATTTATGCATAACTATGAGTGTGCAAGCTTTATGAAAGCAGCCCTCGTATTCGCAGACCGGATCAGTACGGTAAGTCCCACTTATGCACAGGAGATCAAGACTCCTGAGTTTTCATACAGGCTGGAAGGTATTTTGAATGCCAGGGCCTGGGATACATGGGGAATCGTAAACGGCATCAATACAGAAGAATTCGATCCGGAGACAGACCCGTACCTGCAGTATCATTTTAATAAAGATGATCTGACAGGAAAGAAAAAGAATAAAGAAAAACTGATCAGTGATCTGGGACTGAGCATTTCTCCCGGCGTGCTGATCATCGGCATGGTCAGCCGCCTTACCGCACAGAAGGGACTTGATTTAGTCAAGTATATCCTGGATGAGCTGATGTGTACGGAAGATATTGCTTTCGTCGTATTGGGAACAGGTGACCATGATTATGAAGAATTTTTCCGCTTTATGGAGAATAAGTATAAGGGAAGAGTATGCTCATATATCGCATACAACAATGCGGTGGCTCATCAGATCTATGCTGCCAGCGACTTGTTCCTTATGCCTTCTAAATTCGAACCGTGCGGCATCTCACAGATGATCGCACTTCGATACGGAACTCTGCCGATCGTGCGGGAGACCGGAGGGCTTTGTGACACGGTCCAGAGCTACAATGAATTTGAAGAGACAGGAAACGGATTTTCTTTCAGAAATTACAATGCACACGAGATGCTTTCAGTCATTCGTTACGCATTGAATACGCTGCGCAGTCCAAAGCGCAGGAAAGGCTTGATCCAAAGGGCGATGGAGTCTGACAACAGTTTTGCGTCATCAGCCAAAAAATATCTAGAATTATACCAGAGCATTCTTTAGACAACTGGTGAAAGGAGCAACAGAGGATGAAAATTGTAAACAATAACAGTAAGGTGAAGGAGATCATCAGCAATGTTGAGAACAAGCTGAACAACAACTTCGGAACAACATTGGAGGAGGCAACCAGAGATGAGCTTTATAAGGCGGGAGCTGGCTGCATCCGGGATGATATCATGCATCTTTGGACCAAGAGCCGTAAAAAGACAGAGGATCTGGGACTGAAAAAATTATACTATATGTCTGCGGAATTCCTAATGGGAAGAGCATACAGCAACAACCTGATCAATTCCGGGGTTTTCAGGGACTATAAAGAGGCCTTCGAAAAAATGGGCATTGACTTTGACGATATTTTGGATGAAGAGAGCGATCCGGGGCTTGGTAACGGAGGACTTGGACGTCTGGCCGCATGCTTCCTGGATTCTTTGTCCACCTTAAATCTGCCGGCGATCGGATGCGGCATCCGTTATGAATACGGGCTGTTCCAGCAGAAGATCATCGACGGAAGTCAGGTAGAGGTAGAAGACGACTGGCTGAGAGACGGTTTCGTGTGGGAAGTAGAACGCCCGGAACTGACGATGGAAGTCCGCTTTAACGGAGAGATCAGGGAAAACTGGACAGAGGACGGCTTAAAGATCGAGCACTATAATTATCACACAGTGCTGGCAGTACCGTACGATGTGCCGGTTATGGGATATAAGACCAATGCCCCGGCTACATTGAGACTCTGGAGTGCAAAGAGCAAGCAGAACTTTGACCTTCATTCTTTTAATGAGGGAAGATATGAGAAGGCTTCTGCGGATTCAGAGTTTGCGGAAGTAATCTCAAAGGTTCTCTATCCTGCGGATGACCATATGCAGGGAAAACTGCTCAGATTAAAGCAGTTTTATTTCCTGACATCTGCCACTATGCAGCTTATGGTGAAACACCACAAGGGAAAAAGAGGAGATCTCCATACTCTTCCTGAGTATGCGGCTGTCCAGATCAACGATACTCACCCGACCCTTGCAATCCCTGAATTAATGAGAATTCTCATGGATGAAGAAGGCTTCGGATGGGAAGAAGCAGAGGACATCGTAAGCCAGATCTTTAACTATACGAACCATACGATCATGGCCGAGGCTTTGGAGTGCTGGGATGAAAACATGTTTAAGCTTCTTCTGCCGAGAATTTATCAGATCATCTGTGTTATGAACCAGAAGTACTGTGAGCGTCTGAGAACTTATTATCCGAATGATGAGGCCAAGATTGCTTATATGGCGATCATCGGAAATAACCAGATCCGCATGGCAAACCTTTGTGTTGCCGTCTGCCACAGGGTGAACGGAGTTTCCCAGCTTCACGGAGACATATTAAAGACGAATCTGTTCCACGATTCATACAATATTTATCCTCAAAAATTCCTTGCAATTACCAACGGCATTACACACAGAAGATGGCTTGCTCTGGCAAATCCGGAACTGTGTGATCTGATTCAGGATAATGTCAGGGGAGACCTGCTCGGTGACTACCGTCTGTTTGAAAAGATCATGCCGATGGCTGACGACGCGGAATTCTGCAGGAAATATGATGCTATTAAACAGCGCAATAAGAGAAGGCTTGCCAAGTATCTGAAACAGAAACAGGGAATAGAGATTAATCCGGATTCTCTGATCGATGTGCAGTGCAAACGGCTTCATGAGTACAAGAGACAGCTGCTAAAATGCCTGCATATTATTTATCTGTACAAACAGGTGAAGAAAAATCCTGATTTCTTAAGCAAGCCGATCACCTTTATTTTCGGGGCAAAAGCGGCTCCGGGATATCAGAGGGCAAAGGAGATCATCCGTCTGATCAACTCCATCGGAGACATGGTCAACAATGATCCTGCGACGAAGGATAAGATGCAGGTTGTATTTGTAGAAAACTACTCGGTGTCTGTGGCTGAAGTGCTGATACCGGCGGCTGACATCAGCGAACAGCTTTCAACGGCCGGACTGGAAGCATCAGGAACCGGAAACATGAAGTTTATGATGAACGGTGCGCTGACTCTTGGAACTATGGACGGAGCTAATGTGGAAATTTTTGAGCAGGTAGGCAAAGAAAATATCTTTATTTTTGGGGCCACTGTGGATGAGATCAATTCCATGAAACAGTACCGGACGTACAATCCGGGAACCATTTTTGAACAAAACCCAATGATCCGTGAGGTGTGCAACTGTCTGATCGCGGGAGAACTTCCGAGATACGGAAAGAGAAAATATTCTGATATTTATCAGTCTCTGCTGTTTGGAGAACATAATATTCCGGATCAGTATTTTGTCCTGTATGATCTGCCTTCTTATGTGGAAGAATTTGAGAAGGTATACGACATGTATATCAATCACCACGATGAATGGGTAAAGAAAGCGGTGATCAATACCGCTAAATCCGGATTTTTCTCTTCCGACAGAACGATTGAAGAGTACAATGAAAAAATCTGGAATTTACCAACATACAAATAGGCAAGGTGAGAGAACATGATCCATAATGCATCAATTGAGCAGTACAGAGAACCTGTTGGGGCTGTCACAAAAGGCGAAGAGGTAAAACTTCGCCTTTTTGCCTTGGAGGGAACTGCTGTCACTGTGGAACTGGTCTTATATTCGGAAGATTACCATAAGACCTTTTCAATGAGAGAGAAAAAGGGTTTCTATGAATGTATCATAGAGATGCCGGAAAAAGCGTGTATCCTGTGGTATTATTTCAGGATCACAGAGGGAAATTACACGTACTATTACGGAGCAAGGCCGGGACGGACCTGCGGGGAAGGAATTCGGGTAGAAGAAGATGTCCGGGGCTTTCAGATAACGGTTTACGAAAGAGGGTTTGAGACGCCTAGATGGCTTTCAAAAGGCATTATGTATCAGATATTCCCGGACCGGTTCTGCCGGGGAGACAGGCAGAATACCGTGCGGGGGGAAGCATACCACAGAAAAATGGGCCGTGATATTTATGTGCACAAAAGCTGGGAGGAACGCCCGCTTTTCGGACCGATGGAGGGAAAAGAATTCTATGATCCCTGTGATTTCTTCGGGGGAGATCTGGAAGGCATCAAGAAGCGGCTGGATGAACTGAAAAAGCTTGGGGTTACATGCATTTATCTGAATCCGATCGTCGAGTCAAGCTCCAATCACCGCTACAATACGGGAGATTATAAAAAGGTAGATCCGTTCCTTGGGGACAACGAAGACTTCAGAGAATTATGCGAGGTTGCCAGGAGAAAAGGAATCCATATTATTCTGGACGGGGTTTTCTCCCACACGGGAGCAGACAGCCTGTATTTCAATAAAAATGGGAATTATAAAAGTGTAGGCGCATACCAGAGCCAGGATTCACCGTATTATGACTGGTATTCTTTTGACAGCAGGGGCGATTACAAGAGCTGGTGGGGCTTTCGGAGTCTGCCGGAAGTCAATGAGCTGGATGAGCGCTTTCTGTCTTATATTATCACGGGAAGGAATTCTGTGTTAAAGCACTGGTTTAACCTGGGGGCATCGGGATTCCGGCTGGATGTGGCGGATGAGCTTCCGGATGAATTTATTTTCCTGATGCGTAAAACGATGAAAAAAATGTTTAAGAACTATGCCCTGATCGGGGAAGTGTGGGAAGATGTGACCACCAAGGAAAGTTACGGGGTCAAGAGAAAATATGCTCTCGGCAGGGGGCTTGACAGCACTATGAATTATCCGTTTAAGGTAAACTGTGTCAACTTTTTGCTTGGAAATGAAGATGCGTATGCTATGCAGCAGTTTTTGCTGGGGCAGCAGTGTAATTATCCAAAGCCGTTTTATTACAGCGTAATGAATCTGCTCTCGTCCCACGACATCCCAAGAATCCGGACGACACTGGCTTCAGGCATGAATGAAATGCTGCCGTCCAGGGAAAACCAGATCGACTATGTAGTCACATCAGAAAATGACCGCAGGGGAGCCGTGCTCTCCAGGCTGGCATTCGCGATTCAGTTTTTCATTCCGGGAATTCCTTCGATTTATTATGGGGATGAATATGGGATGAACGGCCTGATGGACCCGTTTAACCGGGGGCCTTATTTTAAACATGATACGAAAATTTATGAAGAATTGAAGACGGTTTCGGTGTTCAGGAGCAGGGAAAAAATCCTTCAGACAGGATACGCGCTGTATATCGGCGCATCAAAAAATGTTCTGGCTATCCTTCGCTTTGCCGCTGGGAATAAAGATATATTCGGAGAACCGTGCGGACAGGGGGCCTATCTTCTGCTTGTAAATCCGGGAGATGAGGAAGAAGAGATAGAATTTGACATCGCGGATCACAAGGAAGGGGTGCCTGAGGAAGAACACAGGCGTCTCATCAGGATGCTTGGCAACACCCGTGTCCACACAAAGATACAAAAATCAGACTATAAGATCATGCGTCTGTCATGATTCCGTCAGCAGCTCTTCGTCTGCATGATCCATGACAGAGAATGCAACATTTGTCCCGTGATCAGCGATCCGTTCAAGGGATGAAAGCATATCAGAAAATAACAGACCGGCCCGGGGCTCACAGATGCCCTGGGCCATTCTGTTCAGATGGCGTTTTTGATAGCGGCGTTCCATGGCGTCTATGGCCTGTTCGTGTTTATAAAAGTCGGGGATCATCTCTTTTTTGTGCTCTTTAAAGATTACCACGGCGTCTTTCAGGAGGGCAGATACAGCGTTGTACATATTGACAAGTTCGCGCTTCGCATCTTTGCTCAGACGGGAATTGTGGTCAGCCGCTGAGCGGGCACTGTCGGCGAAATTTTCGGCAAGGTCGCCGATGCGTTCGATGTCGCCGACGGCATAGAACATGCTGCCGAGGATCTCGCGGTCACCTACGGGCAGTTCCTGAAGATTGGAATTGACGAGAAAGTCGGTGATTTTCTGGCTCAGACTGTCTATCTCCTCCTCTCTCTGGTAAATCTCTCCCAAATGTTTTGTACTGCAGTTTAAAAATGCGTGGAAAGCCAGTTCCAGATTCTTGTTCGCAAGCTCTGCCATACGGGAAATTTCCTGCCGGACCTGAGGAATTGCGGAGATCGGAGATCGGTACTCACCGATGAAGTTAAGATCGGAGCGGGCAGGCTTTGCTTCGTCTCCGGGGACAATCTTTTCTGCCAGTTTGACAATCAGCCCTGTACTCGGAAACATGATCAGGACTTCGAAGATTTTGAAAAATGTATGAGCGTTGGCAACGCTGCGGCCTACATTCCCCCTTGATATATGTAAGATAGTCTCGGTGATCGGGCCGAGGAATAAGCTGAGCATTGTAAAAATTGCGGCGCTTCCGAAGACGTTAAATAAAAAGTGAATCACTGCCGCTCGTTTTGCGTTTTTCTTGCCGCTTAAACTGGCAAGG
Organism: Anaerostipes sp. CAG:276; assembly: GCF_000432215.1. Taxonomy (NCBI): domain Bacteria; kingdom Bacillati; phylum Bacillota; class Clostridia; order Lachnospirales; family Lachnospiraceae; genus Anaerostipes; species Anaerostipes sp. CAG:276. Next base: position 6,792 of record NZ_FR889178.1, on the reverse strand, counting down.
AGTGCAGATACACAGGAACCCATGTTACAGCCCAGAATGATGAAAAAACAGATGGAGAGTCCCAGCAGTCCCTGGGAAGCCATCAAAAGTACAATGCTGACCGTTACAGAAGAACTCTGGAGTACGGCGGTGATAACAAAGCCGATCAATACAGCGGCAAAATGGTTGTCCAGTCCGGAAAGGGCCTGCATGACAGCAGGTGAGTCCTTGAGGAATGACATTGTTGATGACATGGTGGTAAGGCCGGTGAAAAGCACACCGAATCCCAGGACAACTTCCCCTGCCTTTTTAATCCTTGGGTTTTGTACAAACATGACCATGATCACGCCGGACATTAAAAAAACAGGTGCTGCATCTGAGAGATTAAATGCTACCAGCTGGGAAGTCACAGTTGTTCCGATGTTGGCACCGAGAATCACGCCCGCTGCCTGTGACAGATTCATAAGGCCTGCGTTTACGAAGCTTACGACCATAACCGTGGAGGCACTGGACGACTGAATGATGGCTGTGAAGAAGATGCCTACCAGCATCCCCGAAAATCGGTTGGCCGTGAAAAACTCCAGGATCCCTCTCAGCCTGGCACCGGCGGCTTTCTCAAGACCGTCACTCATCAATTTCATTCCGTACAAAAATAGTCCCAGGCCGCCGGCCATCGGTAATAGAAAAGAACTCATTGCTGCCTCCTTGGTTTATATAAAATTTAACATAGATTTTACAAATAAGTTACTTCTATTTTACTTTAAAATAAGCAAAGAGACAAGAAAAACAGATTGTCATTTTTCATTGTACAAGGTATAATGAACCAAATATAAGGAGGAAGTTTATGAAGCATTATGATTATATTTTAGTGGGCGGAGGACTTTTTAACGGAGTCGTGGCCAGAGAAGCAGGAAAACAGGGGAAATCGTGTCTGGTTGTGGAAAAAAGAGACGCCCTGGGAGGAAATATCATGTGCAGAGATGTGGAAGGAATCCTGGTCCATGAGTATGGAGCACACATTTTCCACACGAGCAATGAGGAAGTATGGAAGTATGTGACCTCGCTGGCAGAATTCAACCATTATATCAACTGTCCGGTAGCCAACTATCACGGTGAGACATATAATCTTCCTTTTAATATGAATACCTTCAGCAAGATGTGGGGAATTACATTTCCTGCTGAGGCAAAAGAGATCATAGAATCCCAAAAACAGAAGGTGGAGGGAGAGCCTTCAAATCTGGAAGAACAGGCCATCAGTCTGGTGGGCACAGACATATATGAGAAACTCATCAAAGGGTATACGGAAAAACAGTGGGGAAGAGACTGTAAGGACCTGCCCGCATCGATCATCAAGAGAATTCCTGTCCGGTACATCTACGACAACAATTATTTTAATGATCCGCATCAGGGAATACCGAAAGAAGGATACAACAAGCTGATTGGGAAGCTGTATGAAGGCTGTGACGTGATGCTCTCCACAGATTATCTGGAAAAGAGAGAGGAACTGGAATGCATGGGGGACAAGGTCATCTACACCGGAACGATCGATTCTTACTATGGATATTGTTTTGGAAAACTGGCCTACCGCAGTCTCAGATTTGAACACGAACTGCTGGAAGAAGAAAATCATCAGGGCGTGGCAGTCATGAACTATACGGACCGGGAGACGCCGTACACGAGAAAGATCGAACACAAGCACTTTGCATTCGGAAAACAGGAAAAAACCGTAGTCACGAAAGAATATCCGGCAGAGTGGGAAGACGGGATGGAACCTTACTACCCGGTCAACGATGAGGAAAACAACCGGTTGTTTGAAAAATACCGCGAGCTGTCCAAAAAGGAAGAAAAAGTTTTGTTCGGAGGAAGACTCGGGGAGTACAAATACTACGATATGGATAAAGTCATCGAGTCTGCTCTGCGGTTTACGAAGGATACACTGCATCTGTGATACTTTTGTGTATATTCTGCCGGGATTAACAGAGAAAATTAAAAAAGGCCGTTTGGAATTTTTTTCAGAATTCTGAACGGTCATTTTTTTGTCCAAGGGGGTTTGCACGATTTTTTAAATCTTGTTATAATAAACTCTATATGCCATGAAATGAAAAAGAATGGAGAATACCAATGCAGATATATAATAACGAAGCACAGAAACAGTATTCCTACATGGAAGAAATGAAAGAGTGGGTGAAGGTACAGGAGGAACGCCTTGGAAGGCCTCTTACCTGTCATATCACCACCTTTGGCTGCCAGATGAATGAGAAAGATTCAGAAAAACTTCTGGGAGTGTTGGAGACCATCGGTTACCGGCAGACAGATACAGAATATGCGGACCTGGTGCTCTTTAATACGTGTACCGTGAGGGAGAATGCAAATACGAAACTTTACGGTCACCTGGGTCATGTAAAGAAAGCAAAAGAACAGAATCCTGAAATGATCATCGGCCTCTGCGGCTGTATGATGCAGGAAGAACAGGTCGTGGAAAAGATCAGGAAAAGCTATCCGTTTGTGGATCTTATATTCGGGACCCACAACATTTTTAAGCTGGCGGAGCTCCTGAAAGCAAGAGCAGATTCCGGAGGAATGATCGTGGATATCTGGAAGGACACGGATCAGATCGTCGAGGACCTCCCGAGCGACCGGAAGTTTTCTTTTAAATGCGGCGTCAATATCATGTTTGGGTGCAATAACTTCTGCAGTTACTGTATCGTCCCCTATGTGCGGGGCCGGGAGCGCAGCCGGAAGCCGGAGGACATCATAAGGGAGATTGAAGGCCTGGTACAGGAAGGAGTCCGGGAAGTGATGCTGCTCGGGCAAAATGTAAATTCCTACGGGAAAAATCTCGATGAGCCGGTGAGCTTTGCGCAGCTTTTACAGAAGATTGAACAGATCGAAGGGCTTGCCCGCATCCGGTTTATGACGCCTCATCCCAAAGATCTCTCTGATGAACTGATCGAAGTGATGGCTTCTTCGAAGAAGATATGCCGTCACATGCATCTGCCGGTACAGTCCGGAAGCAGCAGAATCTTAAAGAAAATGAACCGGCATTACACAAAGGAAAGCTATCTTGCGCTGGCGGAGAAGATCAAAGAGAAAATTCCGGGGATCGCGATGACCACAGACATTATTGTAGGATTTCCCGGGGAGACGGAAGAAGACTTTGAAGAGACACTGGATGTGGTAAGGAAAGTGAAGTTTGACAGTGCTTATACGTTTGTCTATTCCAAGAGGACGGGGACACCGGCGGCCGCCATGGAAGATCAGGTGGAGCCGGAGGTGGTGAAAAAAAGGTTCAGCCGGCTTCTTGAGGTGATCAAAGAAAGCTCCAAGGACAACAGGAAGGACGGAATCGGGAAAGAGGAGGAGGTCCTTGTAGAAGAGAAAAATACCCACGAGGACGGCATGGTCACCGGCCGGCTTTCCAACAACATCTTAGTACATTTTAAAGGGGACGAGAGCCTCATCGGACAGCTCGTCCGGGTAAAGATTACCGAAGAAAAAGGCTTTTATTATATGGGAGAACAGGTAAATGGCTAAATTAACTCCAATGATGGAACAATATATGGCGATCAAAGAACAGAATCAGGACTGCATTCTGTTTTACAGGCTGGGAGATTTTTATGAGATGTTCTTTGACGATGCACTGACGGCTTCCAGGGAACTGGAGATCACACTGACCGGAAAAAACTGCGGCATGGAAGAACGGGCCCCCATGTGCGGAGTCCCGTTCCATGCGGTGGATTCCTATCTCAATAAACTGGTGGAGAAGGGATATAAAGTTGCGATCTGTGAGCAGGTGGAGGACCCGAAACAGACGAAAGGGATCGTAAAGAGAGAGGTCATCAGGATCGTGACTCCGGGAACAAATATTTCCCAGCAGAGTCTGGAAGACGAGAAAAACAATTATCTCATGTGTATTTTCTGCAGCGACGACAGTTTCGGACTGTCTGTGGTGGATGTGACCACGGGAGATTTTCGTACCACATCCATGGATGAACTCCACAAAGTTGTGGATGAGATCTTTAAGTTCGCCCCTGCCGAGATCATATGCAATGACGCATTTATGATCAGCGGTGTGGACATAGAATTTATAAAAGATAAGCTGGGCGTCTCTGTTTCCAATATTGACCATTATTATTTTGACGAAGAACAGGGGGAGGCCGCCATCAAATCCCAGTTCCATGTGGGTAATTTAAACGGTCTGGGCCTTTCAGACCATCCTATGGGAAAGATTGCCACAGGAGCGCTTCTTTTATATCTGCATGAGACTCAGAAAAATGCGTTAAATCATCTGATGTCCGTATCTCCGTATGAGACGAGTGAATATATGATCATCGACAGTTCCAGCCGGAGGAATCTGGAACTGTGCGAGACGCTGAGGGACAAAAAGAAGAAAGGTTCCCTTCTGGGCGTGCTGGATAAGACGAAAACGGCCATGGGAGCCAGGCTTCTGCGTAGTATGATCGAGCAGCCTCTGATCGACCGTGTAAAGATCGAGGAGAGGTATGATGCGCTGACGTCACTTACCAAACAGGCCATTGCCCGGGAAGAGATCAGGGAATACCTGAATCCGGTCTATGATCTGGAGCGTCTGATGACAAAGGTCAGCTATCAAACAATAAATCCAAGAGATATGATCGCCCTGAAAGTATCACTCCAGTGGCTTCCGCCGATTAAGACGATTCTTGAAGAATGCGGTGACAGCCTGCTGTCCGGCCTCAGGGAAGATTTGGATACGCTGGAGGACGTGGCAGGACTTTTGGAGGATGCCATACTGGAGGAGCCTTCGATCGCAGTCAAAGAAGGGGGCATTATCAAGGATGGTTTTTCTGAACAGATCGATCAGTTAAAGCGCGCCAAGACAGACGGCAAACAGTGGCTGATGCAGCTGGAAGAACGGGAGAGGCGCGCTACCGGAATCAAAACCCTGAAGGTCAAATTCAATAAGGTGTTCGGATATTATCTGGATGTGACCAATTCCTACAAAGACAAGGTGCCGGAACATTACATAAGGAAACAGACGCTCACCAACTCTGAGAGATATACAACGGAGGAGCTGAACAAGCTGGCAGACACGATTCTCGGGGCTGAGGACAGGCTGTGTGCGCTGGAATATGAGACCTTTGCGTCTATCAGGGAAACTCTGGCAGGAGAAATGGAGCGGATCAAGAAAACCGCGGGAGTTATCGCATATCTGGACGTACTCTGCTCCCTTGCCTGTGTGGCAGAACAGAACGGTTATGTGAGACCGAAACTGAACACAAAGGGCCTGATCGATATCAAAGAGGGCCGGCATCCTGTGGTAGAGCAGATGATGTCCAATGATATGTTTATTTCCAATGACACGTATCTGGACAGTAAACGGCACCGGGTTTCCATCATCACCGGGCCCAATATGGCAGGTAAATCGACTTACATGAGACAGTCGGCGCTGATCGTTCTCATGGCCCAGATAGGCTCCTTTGTGCCGGCCCAAAAAGCCAACATCGGCATTGTGGACAGGATCTTTACCCGGGTGGGCGCCTCTGACGATCTTGCCAGCGGACAGAGTACCTTTATGGTGGAGATGAGCGAGGTGGCGAATATTTTAAGGAATGCCACCAAGGACAGCTTGCTGATTTTGGATGAGATCGGCCGGGGCACCAGCACTTATGACGGTCTGAGCATTGCATGGGCCGTGGTGGAGTACATCAGCAATCCTAAGCTTTTAGGTGCCAAGACTCTGTTTGCCACCCATTACCATGAACTCACGGAGCTGGAGGGCAAAATCGGCAGTGTCAATAACTACTGCATCGCCGTAAAAGAACAGGGTGACAACATTGTATTTTTAAGAAAGATTGTGAAAGGCGGAGCAGATAAAAGCTATGGCATTCAGGTCGCCAAACTTGCAGGAGTACCGGATATGGTCATTCAGAGGGCAAAAGAGATCGTGTCGGAGTTAAGCGACAGTGATATTGTTTCCCAGGCACAGAAAATTCAGGTGAGCAGTGAGCCCCAGCAGCTTTCCCTGTTTGCAAATGACAGTGAGCCGATGATGGAGCACCCGTTTATGGCGGAGATTCGGAAAAAGGATCTGTCTTCCATGACACCGCTGGAAGCGTTAAACTATTTGTATATTCTGCAGAACAGGCTTAGAGAAGAGGAATAGTTATGGCAGAAATTCAGTTATTGGATCAGAAGACAATCGACAATATTGCGGCCGGGGAAGTGATCGAGAGGCCGGCTTCCGTGGTCAAGGAGCTGGTGGAAAATGCGATCGATGCAAAAGCCACAGCGGTTACCGTTGAGATCAGAGACGGCGGCATGACTCTTATGAGGGTGACGGACAACGGGTGCGGTATTCCGAAAGAGGAAGTGAGGACCGCGTTTCTGCGCCACGCGACGAGCAAGATACGCACCGTGGAGGACCTGGTATCCGTCTCATCCCTGGGATTCCGCGGAGAGGCACTCTCAAGCATCAGCGCGGTCGGACAGGTGGAAGTCATCACCAAAACCGCGGGGGCTTTTTCCGGAGTTTCTTATAAGATTTTTGGCGGAGAAGAACAGGGACTTGATGAGATCGGCGCTCCGGACGGGACGACATTTCTTGTGCGCAATCTGTTTTACAATACGCCGGCCAGACGGAAATTTCTGAAAAGTCCGGTGACCGAGGCGGGATACGTAGAACAGATTATGGTGCATATGGCATTGAGCCACCCGGATATTGCGTTTAAATTTATTCATAACAGCAAGAATAAGATGTATACGTCGGGAAATGGAAATGTAAAAGATATCATTTACCATTTATATGGCAGAGATGTGGCGGGAGCTCTCCTG
>NZ_FR889177.1:109274-137396 GCF_000432215.1 Anaerostipes sp. CAG:276 | reverse complement strand
GACGGAAACGAAGTGAAGTGGGATTTCAAGACTCCGGTTCACGGAGATATAGAGTTAAAGGCGAAGTGGAAAGAAGCGGACAGGACGGAGACTACGGCGGCACCGACGACTGCGAAAAAGCCAAAACAGAAAAAGACGGTGTCGGAATGGGAGTATAAGAAAAGAGTGAGAAGAAAGCGTGTCAGCAGAACAGGAGATGAGAGACAGATTTTGTGCCTCACCCTGGTGTTCGGGGCAGCATTGACCGGACTTGCAGCGGGGATAAGGAAAAAGAGAAGATAAAAGAAGAGCCGGAAGCTTTGAATGTGATATCAATGCTTCCGGCTTTTTGCTTTATGAAAGCTGGCAAAAGAAGGCAGGAAAAGAGAGGAATAAATTTGACGCTTATAGTATGATTATTTTACAATTTATAATATCATGGAAACAGCCGGCACCTTCCTTATATTGAAGGTATACATCATACAAAAATGAAGAGAGGTATGAATAACAGATGTCAGATATCATTGTACAGGGACTTACCCAAAATAATTTAAAACATGTTTCATTCAGAATTCCAAAAGAAAAGATCACAGTCTTTACCGGAGTGTCCGGTTCCGGAAAATCCAGTATCGTCTTTGACGCCCTTGCAGCGGAGTCACAGCGGCAGATGAATGCTACCTACCCGGCGTTTGTGCGGTCGAGACTGCCTAAGCATCCAAAACCGGCAGCGGAGAGGATCGACAATCTGACAGCATCTGTTGTCATAGATCAGTCCCCGCTGGGTGGAAATGCACGTTCAACGGTAGGGACCATCAGCGGACTGTATTCCAGCCTGCGTCTTTTGTTCTCAAGAATAGGAAAACCATATGCGGGCACAGCCTCCTATTTTTCATTTAATGATCCAAACGGGATGTGCAAAACTTGTTCGGGCCTTGGAAAAATTACAAAGGTGGATATCAAAGCTCTGATAGATCCTGAGAAGTCGTGGAATGAGGGTTGTATCAAAGATTCTCTTTACCGACGTGGTTCCTGGTATTGGAGACAGTATGCCGGGTCCGGTCTGTTTGACCTTGATAAACCGATCAAAGATTATTCCAGAGAAGAATACAATCTTCTTATGTATGGCTCCAGAGACGGAAGAGGTGAACCGGAAAATCCGAAAATTACCGGGATCTATCATAAATATACGAAAACACTCCTGAATCGGGATATCAGCAGTAAAAGCAGACACACACAGGAAAAGTCTCAAAATCTGATCGCGGAGATGGAATGCAGTGACTGCCATGGAAAACGGCTGAATGATGCGGCATTAAGCTGTAAAATCAATGGATATTCTATCGCTGATATGTGTGAGATGGAGCTGCCCCAGCTGAAAGAAGCCCTGTCACAGATAACAGATCAGACAGTGGGAGTGCTGGTGCAGACGCTCATAGAAGGACTGGACAGAATGATTGAGATCGGACTTGAGTATCTTCATCTGAACAGGGAAACACCGTCACTATCCGGCGGGGAGGCACAGAGACTTAAACTGGTCCGTTATATGGGCAGCAGTCTGACCGGGCTGACTTATATTTTTGATGAGCCAAGTGCCGGGATGCATCCCCGTGACGTCTGCCGCATGAACAAACTGTTAAAGCAGCTTCGGGACAAGGGGAATACAGTTCTTGTGGTAGAGCATGACAAGGATGTGATCTCGATTGCTGACTATGTGATCGACGTGGGTCCTCAGGCGGGATCAAACGGCGGAGAAATTGTTTTTGCGGGAAGTTATGAAGATCTTTTAAATTCAGAGACCTTAACGGGAAAAGCTATGCGCCAGTCTCTTCCGGTCAAGCAGAAACCGCGGCTTTCTGCGGGCAGTTTTCCGGTTCGGGGAGCCTGTCTCCATAATTTAAAACACATAGATGTGGACATTCCTAAGGGTATTATGACCGTTGTGACCGGAGTGGCGGGTTCCGGAAAGAGTACTCTGATCTCCAAGGTATTTGCCGCTCAGTACGAGAGCAGCGTTGTAATGGTTGATCAGGGCCCGATCACGGCGACCAACCGGTCTACTCCGGCCTCTTATTTGGGATTTTTCGACGTCGTCCGAAAACTGCTGGCAAAAGAAAACGGGAAACCGGAAGGACTGTTCAGTTTTAATTCCACAGGAGCCTGTCCGGTGTGCGGCGGGAAGGGTGTCATCGTGACCGAACTGGCTTTCATGGACCCGATCATCACCGAGTGTGAAGCCTGCGGCGGAATGAGATATAACGAGGAGGCGCTTGCCTGTACCTACAAGGGAAGGAATATTGTGGAGCTGCTGGGGCTGACAGCCTCCCAGGCTATGGAGGTGTTTGAAGACGCAAAAATACTGAAGAAGCTTCATGTGATGGAACAGGTGGGATTATCCTATCTGACATTGGGACAGCCGCTCAGTACGCTGTCCGGAGGAGAGCGCCAGAGAATCAAATTGGCAAAAAATCTGGGAAAAAAGGGCGGTATTATCATCATGGATGAGCCAACCACAGGGCTGCACATGTCTGATATACAGAAGCTGTTAAAGTTATTTGACATGCTTGTATCCAGAGGAAATACCCTGGTAGTGATCGAACATCATCTGGATGTGATGAAACAGGCGGACTGGATCATAGATATCGGGCCCGACGGAGGAAAACATGGCGGTGAAGTTGTATATGAAGGGACACCGGCGGATATGATAAAGAGTGCAAATACACTTACGGCTGACAGCCTTCGCGCATCATGCACACAAGCAAACGGAGGAAAACAGGTTTAGATGAAAATGAACGAAAGCAAAGAATTAAAAGCAAACATAGACAGAATCCATACGACTGATTTAGGCGCAGAACGGATCAAAAGAAATCTTTCTCTGGACACAGATCATCCGGTTAAATGGTGCAAATCTAAAATAATATCTCCTAATGCTGTAATTACAAGAAACGGAAAAAATTGGTATGTAAAAGCGGACGGCTGTATTATAACGATCAATGCGCACAGTTACACGATTATCACGGCACATATGGAAAAATCTTAAACGTTTGACATGCAGTCTATCCGAACAGTACCTGAAAAGAGAGGAATCTTTTCTTCATATGAATTATAATGACGTAGTGAAGAGAGAGGTGAGAAATCATGGAATGGAATGAAAAACTGCAGATGATTATCGACTATGTAGAACATCACCTTCAGCGGGTACAGGAACCGATTGATCCCGGTGAGATATCCAAAATCGCGGAGTGCTCCTTTGGATTTTTTCAAAAGGTATTTTCTTATATGAACGGCATCAGCTTTGCGGAGTATGTCCGCTTCAGGAAGCTTACTCTGGCAGGATATGATTTGAAAAGCACCGATCAAAGAGTCGTCGATGTAAGCTATCTGTACGGATATGATTCTCCGACTTCCTTTACAAGAGCGTTTCAGCAGTTTCATGGTGTTTCACCGAAAGAAGCACGGATCAGCAAGACCAAACTTAAAGTTGTGCCTAAAATGCAGGTTTTAGTGAAACAGGAGTATACATGGAGGGTGGAACAAAAACCGGCTTTCCGGCTCATAGGTAAAAGTATCCGGTTTTTCTGTGACGACGAAGAAAAGCCGTCCAAAATATTGGAGTTTTGGAGTGAATGTCAGAGAAACGGTGTTTTTTCTTGCCTGGTTTCCATGGATAAAGGAGAACCGCCGGGACTGTTTGGTCTTTTTCACAATGTGGAGGATAGCCGAAACGAAATGCAATATTCCATCATGGCAGCGGCAGACGGGGAAGTGCCGGAAGGATACGGGGAATTAATAATTCCGGAGACTTCATGGGCGGTGTTTGATTTAAGCGGCCCTGTGCCCCAGGCCATACACAGCGGGTGGAAGTATTTGGAGGAAGAATGGCTGGTGAAATATCCGTTCCGGCATGCAAAGTGCCCGGAACTGGAGTGGTACAGCAGCGGGAACTTTTATGATAAGAATTATCTGAGCCAGATATGGATACCGATCCTGGACGGAGAACAGTAAACAGACAAAAATGGGAGGACACATATATGGATTTACCTTTCCGTATAGAGAAAAGGGACAGCTTTCGTGTTGTCGGAAGTTTGATTGAGACGACAAATAAAAAAGGCGGGGGAAGAAAAGATATCCCCATGCATTGGTCTGAGTTTAAAGAAGATAACCTGGAAGCGTCATTGTTAGATTTGTCAGATCAGGAGCCGGGCGGACTGCTTGGCGTCAATATTTACAACACTGATAAAACAGATTCCAGAAAATTTCATTATATGATCGCTGTCTCAAGCAGCAAAGATACAGAACATGGTTTTGCCGAATATACCGTACCGGCGATGACGTGGGCAGTGTTTCCATGTACGGTGGAAACCATAGGAAAAACAGAAGCACAGGCAATTACAAAATGGCTTCCAAAATCAAAATATAAACCGTTAAATAAAGGATATATTACCGGCAAAATGAAATCCGGGGCGCCGGACATCGAATTTTATGGTCAGGACGGACAAGTTGAAGTCTGGATTGCGGTGAAGGAAAAGACGAACTAGGGTAGGGAGGATCCCAATATGAGTCAAAAAGCTGAGTTTAAAGATTTTATTGTTACTGTTCCGGAAGAAAATCAGGATTTTGTCAGGAAACTTCATGAGAAATTAATGGAGCGGGGATGCAGAATTGACATAAAGACTGCCAGGAGCGGGTATGTGGTTTCTTACAGTTTTGATAAGAAAACCGCCGCAAATTATGTGTTTCGCAAAAAGGGTATGCTTGTTCGGATTTACGGAGCACATGTGAATCAGTACACAGAGGTTCTGGATACGTTTCCTGAAGAAATGGTACAGGCCGTTCTTTCTGCACCACCCTGTAAACGGATGAAAGATCCGGATTCCTGTAACCCAAGATGTTCTATGGGATATGATTTTTGGCTGAAGGGCGAGCACTGCCAGAAATGCCGCAGCAGCGCTTTTATGTTTTTGATTTACCCGCAGAACCACACTTATATAGAAAAGCTGCTTCTGAGTGAGGTTCAGGCACGCAGGAACACACCGTAAAAATAAATTGCAAAACCCGTCCAAAAGAATATTTATATTGTTTTAGAGAGTTTATGGAAGCTTTTATGGCTTCTGTAAACTCTTTTATTTTATCTGTTCTAACGTTCTAACCAGCCGCAGCACATGATCAGCAGGGTTCAGTGAATATAACAGCCCATAGGATATACTGTATTCCCACTCTACGGGAATGGTCACTAACCCAGGATGAACATCCTGCCAGCATTCCAGGGATAACAGTATATTTCCGGTCTCGGCGCACCGGTTAAACACGGACATATCATAAAAATGCGGGGTGTCTTCTATCTGTATCTGAGGATGATGTTTCTTAAGATCATCTCTGATATGATCATTGGTATCGGAGTCACCGTGTTTTACCATCATGAGTCTTTCACCGTATAAATCCATGATTTTCAGCTTCTCTTTCTTCGCAAGACGGTGTTCCCTTGAGACTGCACACATCTTTTTATATCTTCCGAGAGGAAGCATATGACATTTATTCAGCCATATCTTAGAATCACAAACACCGATCAGGACATCAAATTTTTCTCCTAATTGTGATATTTCTGAGAGAATGCCTTTGTGGTCATCGTCAAAAGGAACAAGATGCAGTTTATAACCAGGAAAATCTTCATTTACGCGGTACCACAAATCCATAAAGGGTTTTGCAGGGTTTAAAAGGGAGGTTCCCACATAGAATGTGCGGTCCGTACAGTACATGGCCTGTCTGGCATTGGCAATTGATTTTTTAGAAAAATCGAATAAAAACTTTGCGTCTTTATAGATGACCTCTCCGGCAGGCGTCAGACGAATCCCTGAGGGTGTCCGTTTTGTAAGCTTCAGGTCCAGATGGTTTTCCAGGGAATTGATCTGTTTCATAACGGCGGTAGGTGAGATGTACAGGATTTCTGCGGCTTTTGTAAAACTGCCGCAGTCAGCCACAGTTACAAAAGCTGTTAAGAGACTGTTATACATAGGGTGCCTCCATTCATTGTATAAACATATAGTTTATACTATCGTAACGTACTGGAGATTCCAGGTCAAGCTTATGGCAAATATAATGAAGGAAAGATGGATTAGGAAAGTGAGGGAATACGATGGAAATGACAGAATCTATAAAAAAATACAAAGAAAAAATCTTTCAGGGACGTGATTCTGAGCTTTTAGAAACAGACCCGGAGTTTATGGAGCGTTTTGAGCATTTTGCCTTTAGTGAAGTAGTCAATGAGACCAAACTGGATGACAAGATTGGATTTATGGCAGTTTTGGCAGCACTTTTGGGCTGTCAGGGGGAAGAAGCGTTCAGAGAATTACTGTCTGCGGCTGTAAATATAGGGATTACACCCGTGGAAGTAAAAGAAATCGTATATCAGGCAGCTGCATATTTGGGAATGGGCAGAGTCCTTTCGTTTTTAAAGATTACCAATGAAGTGCTGACAGAAAAAGGGGTATCCCTTCCACTGGAAGGACAGGCAGTCAGCACGATGGAGAACCGCAGGGAGACAGGGACACGGGTACAAGTGGAGATCTTTGGGGAAGGAATGCGGGATTTTTGGCAGTCAGGGCCTCAGGAGAGCAGGCATATCAATCGTTGGCTGGCCGCAAACTGTTTTGGTGATTATTACACGAGAACCGGGCTTGACTACAAACAAAGGGAGATGATCACATTTTGTTTTCTGGCGGCACAGGGCGGATGTGAGCCTCAGCTTACCAGCCATGCGGCGGCTAATATGAAGATTGGAAATGACAAGGAGTTTTTAATCAGGATAATTTCTCAGTGTCTGCCGTATATTGGATACCCAAGGAGTTTGAACGCATTAAGCTGTGTGAATGCAGCGGCAGAGAAACAGGAAAAGGGGATGAATATCAATGAAGATAAGAGATAAAAAGGACTTTGACGAGATCAATGTATTTGGGCAGGGTGAGCCTAACGATGGATTTGCGCAGTATTTCAGCGGGGAATCTTTTTTAAATGTACTTAATAACTCCCAGGAGCATGGGGGAATCTTTGCAGCCAATGTTACTTTTGAACCGGGATGCCGCAACAACTGGCATATCCACCATGCAGCGACCGGCGGCGGGCAGATGCTGATCTGTACCGCCGGTGAAGGGTGGTATCAGGAGGAAGGGAAGGAGGCGGTAAGTCTGACACCTGGAACCGTCATCAATATAAGGCCGGAAGTGAAACATTGGCACGGCGCAAAGAAAGATTCGTGGTTCAGCCACATAGCATTGGAGGTACCTGGAACTGACTGCAGGAATGAGTGGTGTGAGCCGGTTTCTGAAGAAGAGTACGGGAAATGTTCATAACTATGATTTGCTGATAGACAGTTCTATAGAAATTGAAAACTGTGGTGTGGCAGCAGTCTGTGAGTATGCAGAAACTACTGAAAATAAAAAATGATTTATGAAAGAATGGCGGCTGCTGTAAAAACAGCCGCTATTATAAGCGTAACATTAAAATCATCATTCATGAATTTAGTTGGTGAAACACGAATTTAATATTATATTTTACAGGTTTTTTACAAAATTTTTCTTGACTTGGAGTTAACTACAAGGAGTATTCTTTATATATGGGATACATAAAGAATGAACTCGATGTGAAAGATGTAAGGAGGATTTGTATGATTTATAAAGATTTTAAAGACAAGAAGCTGTCTGCCCTGGGGCTGGGTGCAATGCGCCTTCCAATTATGAATGGTGATTCAGATGGGCGGATTGATGAAGAGCAGACTGCAAAGATGGTAGATTATGCGCTGGACCATGGGATCAATTATTTTGATACTGCATATGGCTATCACGACGGGCAGTCTGAGATTGTCATGGGTAAGGTATTGGGCAGATATCCGCGGGAGAGCTATTATTTAGCCGATAAGTTTCCTGGGTACGATCTGTCAAATATGGATAAGGTGGAGAGCATTTTTGAAGAACAGCTGAAAAAATGCGGAACGGAGTATTTTGATTTCTATTTGTTCCACAATGTGTATGAAAAAAATATAGATCCCTATATGGATGAAAAATACGGCATTATGGAATATCTTAAAAAGCAGAAAGAAGCCGGTAGAATCAGGCATCTGGGATTCTCCTGCCATGGACGGTATGATACGTTAAAACGTTTTCTGGATACATACGGCGATGACCTGGAATTTTGCCAGATCCAGCTGAATTATCTGGACTGGAAGCTTCAGGACGCAAAAGCCAAGGTGGAACTGCTCAATGAATATGAGATTCCGATTTGGGTTATGGAGCCGCTAAGAGGGGGAAAACTGGCATTACTTTCTGATGAAAACAGTGAGAAACTGAAGGCCTGCCGTACGGATGAGGAGATTCCGGCCTGGGGATTCCGGTTCTTACAGTCCATCCCGGGGGTGACCATGGTACTTTCCGGTATGTCCGATATGAAACAGCTGATGGAAAATACGGCTACATTTGCAGAGGAAAAACCGCTGACAGAGGAAGAAATGAAGGTTTTGATGGAAGTTACAGACAGTATGCTGGATATTCTTCCATGCACTGCCTGTCGTTACTGTACATCACACTGTCCCAAAAAACTGGATATCCCAACGTTGCTCTCCTTATACAATGAGAGCCGTTTCAACATGACAATTATTACACAGATGGCCGTAGGTGCCATGCCAAAGGATCAGCGTCCGGATGCATGCATCGGATGTAAAAGCTGTGAGGCAGTCTGTCCGCAGATGCTGAAAATATCTGAGGCGATGAAGGACTTTGCACAAAAGCTTGAACAGCCGGCAGGACTGTGAGAGACAGAAGAAGGAGAAATATTATGTTAGGAAATTTCAGTTATTCAAACCCGACGAAATTATATTTTGGAGAGGATTCTTTAAATTATTTAAATGAGGAACTTCCAAAGTATGGTAAAAATGTACAGCTTGCCTATGGAGGCGGTTCCATCAAGAAAAACGGGATCTATGATAAGGTGATGGAGATTCTCAAGGCAAACGGGAAAAATGTATTTGAAGACGGAGGTGTTATGCCCAATCCTACGGTAGAGAAGTTATACGAGGGCGTAAAGATTGCCAGAGAACATAAAGCAGACCTTATCCTGGCTGTTGGCGGCGGTTCTGTCTGTGATTATGCCAAAGCAGTGTCCATTTCCGTTCATTGTGAAGAAGATCCATGGGAGAAATACTATCTGCGCATGGAGAACGTGGACAATGAAATCATCCCGGTGGGCTGTGTCCTTACTATGGTCGGAACAGGTTCAGAGATGAACGGCGGGTCCGTCATCACCAATCACGAGACGAAGTTAAAGATCGGTCATGTTTTCGGGGAAAATGTATTTCCGAAGTTTTCGATCCTGAATCCCACATTTACATTTACTTTGCCGAAGTATCAGATGACAGCGGGATTTTTTGACATCATGTCTCATATTTTAGAGCAGTATTTCTCAGGAGAGGATGACAGTACCTCTGATTACATTATGGAAGGACTTTTAAAATCCCTGATCCACAGCTCACGGACTGCCATAAAAAATCCTGCCGACTATGAGGCCAGAAGCAATATTATGTGGATTGCCACATGGGCATTAAATACCTTTGTTGCAAAAGGGAAAACGACTGACTGGGAAGTGCACATGATCGGACAGTCCATTGGCGCATATACCAATGCCACCCATGGAATGACATTATCAGCCGTATCTTTGCCGTACTACCGTTTTCTTCTGCCTTACGGCCTTCAGAAGTTCAAACGCTATGCCGTAAATGTATGGGATGTGAACCCGGACGGCAAGACGGATGAAGAGACTGCAGAAGAAGGACTCTCCTGCATGGAATCCTATATGAAAGAGCTGGGTCTTGTCATGAACATCCGGGAACTCGGTGTGACAGAAGAGATGCTTCCAGGCATTGCAGACGGAACCTTTGTCATGGAAGGCGGATATAAGGTTCTGACACATGATGATATCATAACGATATTGAAAAAAAGTATGTGATTCAAATACCGTTTAAATATTCTTTCAACAGGCTTAAAAATTTTTCGGCCGGTCTGGAGAAGATTTGATGTTTCTTCCAAATGATGCTCATTTCTTCTTCCAGCTTTGGTGCCAGGGGACGGAAGCAAAGACTGCTGCAGGAGGTGTTGATGATCTTGTCAAGACCAACGGCGTATCCTAATCCTTCATCTACAAGCAGAGACGCATTATAGATGAGATTGTAGGTAGCAGCGATATTTAAATCCGTCATCTGGCATTGAAACCACTGTGTGAAATTGCCGCCCCGGTGCTCCTGCTGGGACAGGATTAATGGTTTGTCCCGCAGATCCCCGGGTGTAATCTCTTTTTTTGATGCAAGGGGGGAATCCCTTCGCATGAGTACGCCCCACACATCTTTGTCGGGGAGCTTGAGGGCATTGTATTTTGTCAAATCAACAGTGCCGAAAACGACTCCAAAATCGAGCAGCCCTTTATCGAGTTTTTCCATCACAAATGTAGCATTGCCGCTGGAAATATGAAAATGGATTCCCGGACAGATCTTCTGCAGTTTTCCTGCAGTCTTTGCAATGAGGCGGACCCCATCGGTCTCGCCTGTTCCGATATAAATATCTCCCATAATAATGTCATCGGCCGAAGTGATCTCACATTCGGTCTTTTTTACCAGATCAAGAATCTCTTCTGCACGTTTCCTTAAAATCATGCCTTCTTCCGTAAGTGTTATTTTCCGTGATCCTTTCGTACCACGGATTAATAGCTGTTTTCCTAATTCTTTTTCCATGTTTTTAATCTGGGTGGAGAGAGTCGGCTGTGAAAGATGCAGCGATTCTGCCGCGCGTACAATGCTCTGCTCCTGTGCAATGGCCAGGAAGTAATGCAGTACCCGTAGTTCCATGTGTGACCTCCTTTATTTGATTTGTAATCAGCAGTCATGTTGATGGATTTAGTCTAACATGGATTTATATAGGTTTCAACTATTTAAATGTATTAATAATAAGTATTTGTTATGTAAAAATATCAGTATTATACTATAAGTAAAAAAATAAGGGAGAAAAGATGATATGAACAATCAAATGGAACTGGAAGATTTTATAAATTATGTGAACAGTGGAAAGGCAGTAACTGCCGGCTCAGAAATACATCAATATATGTGTATGCTTTCACAGGAAGCCCTGCGTCTGACTGCTGAAATGAACAGCAGTTATCACTCACCAGAAGAAATAAGAGAGATTTTCATGAAACTCACAGGAAAGCCAGTGGACGTCTCTTTCGGGATATTTCCGCCATTCTATACAGACTGCGGAAAGAATATCACGATCGGCAAAAATGTTTTTATTAACAGCGGCTGCAGGTTTCAGGACCAGGGGGGAATTACCATCGATGACGGGGCTCTGATCGGACATAATGTAGTCCTTGCTACGATTAACCATGAACTTCATCCTCAGAACCGAGGGGATATTTATACAAAGCCGATCCATATCGGAAAAAATGTATGGATCGGCGCAAACGCTGTAATACTTCCCGGTGTCACGGTTGGAGACGGTGCCGTAGTCGCAGCAGGCGCTGTTGCAGCAGAAGATGTTCCAGAAAATACGGTTGTCGGCGGAATTCCAGCCAAGACAATCAAGACCATTTATTCAGCCATAGAGAAAGGAAGGAGAAATCCGATTGAAAAAGGTTTATAAACTTTTACTTGCGGGAGTCTTTATTTTATCTTTAGCGGGCTGCAGCCGTGCGGGCCGGACGAAGGAGAGCACTTCCGGTCAGGAAAAGAAAGTCCTTATAGAACAGTATCTGAGGATAAAAAGCCAAAATGGTCAGAACATTATCGTCAGTCTGAATGGAAGTCCGGCGGCGCAGTCACTCTATAACCAGCTGCCCCTGTCTGTTCGGATAGAGAATTACAGCGACAACGAAAAGATTTTCTATCCGCCCAAAAAACTTGAAACTGAGGGTACACCGCCGGCAAAGGGACCGGCAGGAATCCTCGCTTATTATGCTCCTTGGGGAGACGTCGCAGTTTTTTACGGAGAATGCAGAGGTGCCAGCGGCCTGTATGAACTTGGGGAGACGGTGTCGGGCAGAGATCAGATTAAAAATCTAAAAGGTGAGGTAAAGATCGAAGCAATGACGAAATCAGACAGCAAATGAGCCGGCTGTTTTTGAGCGCATTATTGTATTTTGATGGAAATTTCATCTGGTCTTACATAACAAGGAAAGACATTGAACAAGAACAGCCTGCCATTTTTCGGCATAAACTTATATTACATATTTAATACAAATATAGTTTCTCAAATGCGTATAGAAAGGATTATAATATGAATATAAGCAGTAACTGTAAAAACGAAAAACTTCAAAAGAATTGCTGTGACTGCTGTAATTGCAGATGCTACCGAGGGCCGCAGGGAGAACCGGGTCCACAGGGAGAACCAGGCCCACAGGGGATGCCGGGCCCGCAGGGAGAACCGGGTCCACAGGGAGAACCAGGTCCGCAGGGAGAACCAGGGCCACAGGGAGAAGCGGGTCCGCAGGGAGAACCGGGTCCACAGGGAGAACCAGGCCCACAGGGGATGCCGGGCCCGCAGGGAGAACCGGGTCCACAGGGAGAACCGGGTCCACAGGGAAAACCGGGTCCGCAGGGAGAACAAGGGCCGGAAGGCACCTTTAATCCGGGGGATGTCTTGTTTTATATTAATGGCAACGGCGGTCCCATACCTATCAGGTTTGGAGAGGATTTAAACTTTATATCTCCAAATCTGAATATATTTTTGCATGATTATCCAGCCACTGTCGAAATAGATGGTAAGGCAGTGGAAACTGCGTTCGGCGGTCTTTATTCCAACATGGTTCAATCATTTGATTTTTCTGTCAGTGACCAGGTGGAACAGGTACAATTTAACAATTATATGCCATCTTTTAATGTTGGAGCGGGCCAAAATGAAATACAAATTTATATGCCGGGCGAATATGAAATCAATTATATGATCCGTATCGATCCGGCTGAAACAGCAGGCCAGACAATTTCGGCAGGAGTGCGGCAAAACGGCAGATTTATTGACTCCACGCTGCAATACACTACAATTTCTGCAGATGATATCACAATCTTGCAGGGAAGCGTCATTGAATTCCTGGACGGCCAAATTGATTTGGCGTTTTATTCCACCGGAGCCGCAGGCTTTGATCTGACTTCATTGACAAATGCTACTCTTACAGTAGAACGATTATCTCCATTGCCATAAAAAAAAGGTCTTTAAAGAAGCCGGCTGTCATACAGCAGCCGGTTTCTTCTAATATTTGGATGTATTGAAAAGAGACATCCCTGATACCTTACTCTTCGTAAAAATAAAAGGGATAGATTCTGTTCAGACAAAAGCTGTCTGTGTCAGGACAATGCTGAAAAGGACAAAAAAAGAAAGGTCTAACACAGAAAATGGGACTATGTTATAATGAACTAAGATTTTTACTTTTTGAATTAGAGGAGGGAAAGGAGCTTTCATGAAATTATTTATCGTCTGTCTTGTTTTTATAAATGTAATTACATTTTTTATATATGGGAGTGACAAGCAAAGGGCAAAAAAGAACAGATGGAGGATTCCGGAAAAGACATTGATTTTGCTGGCAGCAGCAGGAGGATCTGTGGGAGCCTGGCTGGCTATGCGGATGTTCCGGCATAAGACAAGGAAGCCGGTGTTTATGTATGGCATCCCGGTCATTCTTTTGTGTCAGATGGGACTTTACACATACTTTTTTATTTCATAGGGAGGGTCGTCCTATGGAATAAAAAGGATGCACACTTTTGTTCTAAAATAACAGGAGGGAGGAGGACATGAGACATTTAGATGAGTATTCTTCAAAAAGAATTTCTTACCGGAGGATGACCGTATGTGATATACCGGCAGTCGTTCGGATGAGAGTACAACAGCTGAAAGATGAAGGAGCACAGGCTGATTTTGAGCTGAAACCATATCTGACAGAGTTTTATGAGAGAAATTTAGAAACCGGACTGTATATTTCATGGCTTGCAGTGTGCGGTGAGGAAATCGTGGCTGCCAGCGGAATGTCATTTACAGAGAAACCTCCGTATTATAAAAATCCAACTGGAAAGATCGGTATTCTATCCAGTATGTATACAGTGGAAAAGCACAGAAGAAGAGGGATTGCACGGGTTCTATTAAAGAAAGTAATCGATGAAGCGAGAAATTATGGATGCGGTGTTGTTCATGTGACTGCATCGGATATGGGAGTTTTACTGTATAAAGACTTCGGGTTTCGGAAAAATAAGAATTTTATGCAGTATGAACTAAACTGACAGAAATACATAGACGGAGGATTGAGGACATGATGAAAGGCAGAATCCTGCTGCTGGAAGACGATGAGAGCCTGAGACGCGGCATATGCTTTAAATTAGAAAAAGAAGGATATGAGGTCCTGGCCTGTGCGGGGATTCAGGAAGGCATGAGACTATGGAATAACAGTGAGATTGATCTGGTCATCTGTGATATAACGCTGGAAGACGGAAGTGGATGACTATGTGGTAAAACCATTCAGTCTTGCCGTTCTCATCTCGAAGATACACGCGGTATTTGCCCGGATGGATGTAAAAGAGGAAAAGATAGAATCCGGGAAAGTCTGTGTCCATAAGACAGAGATGAAGGTCATGGTATCGGGAGAAGAGAGAAGCCTTACCAAAAATGAATGGAAACTGCTGCTTTTGTTTATCTCCCATCCAAGGCAGGTGTTTTCCAAAGGCCAGCTTTTAGAGCAGATGTTTGACATGGACGGCGAGTTTGCCGATGAAAACACGGTAGCAGTCAACATCAGAAGGCTCAGGGAAAAGATTGAGCCAGATCCGTCCAAACCGGAGTATATTAAAAATATACGGGGGATCGGATATTTATGGGATAAGGAGTGTACCGGAAATTGATTGGAAAGAGGGAAAAGATCGGCTGGGTCAGATTTTCTGTCTGTACAGCAGCTATTTTCTTATGTATCTTTGGATATGGATTATTTTCAGAAAACAGAAAGCTGATCCGGGAAGAAAAGCAGCAGCTGGAAACGGCAGGAATGATGGAAGATGGAAAGACTCAGGAAGAGATATTGTATCATATCTTTCAGGGAGAAGAAGAAAAAGCACTGCAGAAAAAGGGAAGACAGGTTTATGCCAGGGCAGGTTTTGAAGAAGAGATGAAAGCAAGGTATCAAAGCCGCATGGTGCAGTACATCGTCCGTTCCGGAGGAGTTTTTTTAGGTGCGTACCTTTTGATCACAGCGGCTGCATATATCCGAATGAGAGAGGCCGTCAGAAGAAAAGAGCAGGAATTCGAACAATTCGGGAGCGTCATTGAACAATTTTATACAGGACATTATCAGGTCGCTTATCGTGAGGAAGAGGGGATGAAAAGCAGACTGTTCAGCAGGCTCAACTCCCTTGGAAAACGTTTGGAAGTGCAGGAGAAGAAAATCCAGGACGAAAAGGAAACCACAAAGTCCCTGGTAACTGACATATCCCATCAGCTGAAAACACCTGTGGCATCCCTGAAAATGTGTCTGGAGCTTTTAGCGGAAGAAGATCTGTCAAAGGAAGAGGAGAAAGAGTTTCTCGGACAGGCAGTGGGGCAGACCCAGCGCCTGGACAGTCTCACAAAAGCCCTTATTAATATTTCCAGAATGGAAACAGGCATGATCTCAGTGAAAAAGATTCAGGCACCTATCATGGATACCATCGCACAGGCGGTCAGCAGCGTGTATGTGAAGGCCCAGGAGAAGAATATCGAGATAGAAGTGGTGAAAAACAGCGATGAGGCTGCGGATATGGCAATCCCCCATGATCCCCACTGGACCAGAGAAGCGATTGCAAATATTTTGGAAAATGCAGTGAAGTACAGCGGAAGGGATACGTGTATCCAGATCCGCATGATGAAACGGACCAGTTTTTTGAGGATAGAAATTGAGGATCAGGGGATCGGAATTGACAGCAGAGACTATACCAAGATTTTTCAGCGGTTCTATCGGGGAACAGCGCCGCAGGTAAAAGAGGCGGATGGATCCGGAGTCGGTCTTTATCTTACCAGAAGTATCCTGGAGGCACAGGGAGGGTCTGTTTCTGTTTCTGCGGGGAAGCAGGGAAGTATTTTTACGATACATGTAAGTCTTACAGATTTGTAAGGCTTTTTCTTTTGGATTGAAAGATGAATGTAAGAGGAGGCATTTATCATAGACAGTAAGAACAGGAGGTATGAAAAAATGCAGAATACAGTTATTCTAGAGACAAAGGATTTATGTAAATATTATGGCAGCGGAGAAAATGAGGTGCGTGCTATCGACCACACATCCCTCCAAATCTATCAGGGTGAATTTGCTGCGATTGTAGGAAAGAGCGGTTCGGGAAAAAGTACACTTCTTCATATGCTTGGAGGACTGGACTGCCCTACAAAAGGAAAGATCCTGATCGGAGATAAGGACATCAGCTGTATGAAGGAAGAAGAGGTAGCTGTTTTCCGGAGAAGAAAGATCGGATTTATCTTTCAGTCCTTTAACTTGATTTCTTCCCTGAATGTGTGGGAAAACATCGTTCTTCCCATTGGGCTGGATGGAAGAAACGTGAATGAGGCATTCGTGAATGAGATTTTGTGTACACTGGGTATCGAAGAGAAGAAGCACAATCTTCCCAATACGCTTTCCGGCGGCCAGCAGCAGAGAGTTGCCATTGCCAGAGCGATTGCGTCAAAGCCTGATATCATACTGGCGGACGAACCGACCGGAAATCTGGACACAAAGACCGGGGATGAGGTAATTTCCCTCTTAAAAATGACGGCCAGGAAATATGGACAGACATTGGTTATGATTACCCATGATGAGGAGATTGCACAGATGGCTGACCGTATTATCCTGATCGAAGACGGCAAGGTGGTGGATTAAATGAAAGCAGTCACACAGTTGTCGAAAAAGAATTTAACGCAGACCAGAAGCAGAAGTATCCTCATCGGGATTTCCATTATGCTGACGACGGCTCTCTTAACGATCATCGGTTTAAGCTGCAATGGAATACTGAAAATGAACAGTCACAACAGCTCTGTCCTCTATGGAGATTTTCATGCCGCATTTACCGGAATCAGTGAAGAAAAGAAGCAGGAAATTTCCGTCAGAGGCGAGATTGAAAAGACAGGCTCCATGTCCTCTGTAGCCACGGTTGAGCTGGGGAAAGCCAGCGGCGTACTTTCCTACTATGACCAGAATGCCCGGGCAATGTCGAACTTAAAGATGACCGGCCAGAGCAGAATTCCCACCGGGGAAAATGAGATCATGGCTCAGAAATCATTTTTTAAGAAGCTGATGAAAAAGAAACCTAAGATAGGAGACACGGTCACAGTTCCTTACCGGATCAATGGGGAAGGAACCGTACTGAGAAAAAAATTCACAATTACCGGCTTTCTGCCTGACAGTGAAATGAATGATCTGAAGCAGGCATACGGGGCCGTAGTATCAAAAGAATTTTTTGAAAAGGCTGTCCCTGTGGAACAAAGATCCTATATGCTCTGTGTAAAGATGAAGAAGGCAGACAAAGTCACAGAAAACGGGCTGAAGGAAAGTATCAATCAGCTGGCAGAGAAACTTTCCATCCCTGAAAAAAATGTTTCTCTCAATACGATTTTTATTATGTGGGATACGGACCCGGGGGCAGAAACCGTGGCTGCGGGAGTATTTATTGCGGCGGTTGTCGTCTTATTCAGCATCGTTGTGATCTACAATATTTTCTATGTCGGTATGATACAGAAAGTACAGGAATACGGGAAACTGCGGGCCATAGGAATGACGAAGAAGCAGATGAAACAGATGATCTTCCGGGAAGGCATGATATTGTCCGGCATCAGTATACCTGTTGGACTGATTGTGGGTTATTTTGGAACAGATCTGTTTTTTACGAAGATTGCCGGGTTCAGCAGTGTAAACGAGTCCATCAACGAAGCGATCGCAAATACTCAGCTGTTCAGCATACCTGTTTTGGCCGGAGCAGGGATCCTTTCGCTGATTACCGTCTGTCTTTCCGTGAAACGGCCGATGCAGATTGCAGCCAAAGTGTCTCCGGTGGAAGCGGTGCGGTATCAGGAAAACACCGGGAAAAAGAAACAGAAGAGGAAAGGATGCAGGCAGGTAAAGCTGATCGGTCTTACCAGGGCAAATTTGTCAAGCAACCGGAAACGGACATTGATGACCATCCTTACTATGGGGCTGAGCTGTGTAATGTTCGTCACCATCGCTAATCTGTGCGGCAATATGGATCCGGCCTATGAGGCTAAAAAAGATGTGAAAAAAGGGGACTTTTATCTGACACTGGATACGAAACTGGATGATAAAACCTATCCGGAGAAAAATCTGAACCGGGTCCAGGAACAGGGACTCATGAATGCTTCGGTAGTAGAGAAGATCAAAAAGATCGATGGTGTTACAAGAGTAGAAACTGGTAAATGGGCCGCAGTAAAAGTCCGTGGTAACGAAGAAGAAGGAACTTCAGTCATTCAGATCGTATCCAAAAAGGATTTTAATGCTTTTGTAAAAAGCGGATTAGAGCGCGGCAGTGCGGACTATGAGCAATTAGTAAAAGAAAGCGGAACCGTCTATCTTTGGGATCACTTCTTCGATGAAAATGGCTATCACATCGGAGACAAGATATCTATGGATCTGCTGGACGGAGAGAGAAAAGTGCCGCTTACTTTAAAAATCACCGGTTCTGCAAATGCACATTTGGAAGCCAGCTGGGCTATGACAGAGGAGACATTTAAGAAACTCCGCGTGAAAGGGAATCTGACCAGCGAAATTTATATTTCCTGCCTTCCGGAAAAAAAGACGGCAGTGGAAAAACAGCTGAGGAATCTGACAGGAGGCAGCGAGTTTTATGACCTGCTCTCTTACGATGATGCATACCGCACTGCGCAGCTTGGCATCGGGCTTCTCAGGGACTCTTTATATGCCCTGCTGTTTGTCATTGGGATCATTGGATTCATGAATATGGCCAATACACTGATCACAAGCATTGTTACCCGGAAAAAAGAACTGGGAATCCTGCAGGCATTGGGTATGACCAATCGGCAGCTGGCCAGAATGCTCCAGATGGAAGGGCTGATTTTTACGGCGGGGACTCTGCTGATATCGCTTACCTTTGGAAATGCCGCCGGATACATGCTGTTCCTGAAATGTAAGGATACCGGAATGATCGGTATTAATGACTATCATTTTCCTATGGCCGAGATCCTTGTGATGGCAGGCATCCTTCTGATGCTGCAGATCATTCTGTCCGCATTTATGAGCAGAAAACTGCAGAAGGATTCTCTTGTTGAAAGGATCAGATACGAAGAATAATTTATGAAATAAAAAATTTCCGAATACTTTTTAAAAGTATCCGGAAATTTTTTTAAAGTATCATATTTCTCAGCATTTCAAGTCTCTGCTTTTCCTGGCCGGTCATAGTTTCCGAGAGAGCGTCTATGATGATGCCGGTTTCTTCGTTGGTAAATGCGATGCCCTGTTCTGCCAGGCGGCTGGAGGCCGCCATAAGATCAGGCAGGATGTCTTCCAGGTTTTTGCCCCGGCATTGGTTCACGAGAAGTTCCATGATTTCTATTTTCTTTGGGTCGATGCTCTGGACCGCGCGGTTCATTTTCCATTGTTCATTCATGCGGGATACCTCACTTTTTCAGAATTTGATTGATTTGATTTAACAGGTCACTGTTGGGTGCATTTGCTGCTTCCTGCTTTTCAGGCTGAGACTGGGACATAAACAGCGGCATTAGTTTTGCCATCATGTCTGAATCGGCTGAAGAATTGCCGGGCG
The DNA here is from genome assembly GCF_000432215.1 of Anaerostipes sp. CAG:276. Lineage (NCBI taxonomy): Bacteria > Bacillati > Bacillota > Clostridia > Lachnospirales > Lachnospiraceae > Anaerostipes > Anaerostipes sp. CAG:276. The sequence goes on along the minus strand of NZ_FR889177.1, from coordinate 117,607 downwards.
AAGCATTGGCATTTGGATTTGCCTGCAGAAAATCCTGATAGGACTGGTACATTTTTGCCATTTTCATCATCTGGAGTATCTGATCGATTTGTTTTGAGGTTTCCTTGGGGGCCCGCATTCTCATCGCGGTAAGCATCATTTCCAGAGAAGCATTGTTCTGGTCCAGTCCGCATGCGGAGAGAGTATCCTCATCGTCAAAGTCTTCCATGATGTTTTGCAGTTCATGGAGTTTGATGTAAAGAGCTGCAGATTTTTTCAGAGTGGGAGGGAGATAAGGGAGCGCGTCTTCCAGCATATTGGACGAGTCGTCACGGAAAAAGTGCTCCCAGTGGGTTTGTTTTTGATCCATTTTGTCACAACCTTAGGTTTCATTCTCATATCCTATATTATTAGGAGGTGAAGAAAATTATGAGTGAAATTTTTGTAGAAGAAGAAAATACCGTTTACGAACTGGATGAGGAATGTCTCAGAAGAAAAGGAGAAATGGGATTTTCAGGACAGAGAAATGGAATCATGAAAAAGCAGAGTATGGAAGGCGGAAGCATACTGATTTTGATCGCTGCCCTTTTATGCTGTTTTAAATAATAGATATTTCAGTGTCCGGAGGATCATTTCCGGACACTTTTTATTTTACGGCACGCAAAAAGGGCAGCAGGTTTGTTACCCGCTGCCCTTGGTTTATCAGGACATATCAGATTAGCATCCGCATCCGCAGCCACTGCCGCCGCCGAATCCGCCTCCGCAGCAGCACAGTAAGATGATGATCCAAAGGATAGAATCACATCCGCATCCGTCTCCTCCTCCGAATCCGCCGTCGCCTCCGCAGCAGCATAATAAGAGAATAAGAAGAAGACAGTTGTTTCCTCCGAATCCTGAATTGCATGATGTTCCGCAACCTGTTGCAGCTAAATCACTCATGTTGTTTCCTCCTTGATTATATTTACAGTTTATATTATTCGGTCTCTTCCAATGTGTGCCGAAAAAAGAAAATCTTTTTATTTGCCTGCTGCTTTTCTGGGGGAAAACGGGGTTTAAAGAATTGTAAACCAAATGTAACAAACGTAATGAGAAGGTATGTTATACTCTAACAATGAGATACAAGCAGGGGAAAGGAGAGAGTATGAGGTATTTTAAAAGATGGGCAGCATGGCTGATGTCGGCGGTTCTTTTGGGAACATCGGCTCCCGCTGCGGTCAGCGCGGCTTCCGGCAAAGACCAGGTGACAGAGATGAAAAAGCTGCTTTCCGGCAGACAGGAAGCAGGATATGAGGAGGGAGAAGCACTGGTCATGTACCGGACGACGGCATCAGGGCAAAAGGGCAGATCCGCTCCTTTTTCCTCCGGAATAAAGGTTAAGCAGGCCTGGAACTTTTCGGCGGATACCAAAAAGAAGACGAGGAGCGCTTCTCAGAATTCCGCAGTTTCCATTGCCAGAGTGACTTCACAAAAGAGCACGGAGGATCTGGTCAGACAGCTGAAGAAGGATCCGCAGGTGATTGCCGCACAGCCCAATTATAAGATTAGGATTTTGGGAGGCAGCGATCCCTATTTTGACTTTCAGTGGGCAAATAAAAACAGCGGTCAGAATGGAGGCAGTACAGGGAAGGATGTCGGCTATGATCAGTTTTATGACAAGACATCCGGGTCCAAAGGCAAAGAAACGGTTGTGGCGGTAGTTGACACAGGAATTGACCTTGAACATGAGGATCTCAGAGACAGGCTGTGGACAAACAGGTCAGATGTGCTCTACGGCAGACATGGCTATGATTTTGTCAACCATGATGCAGATCCTTCCGATGATTACGGTCACGGAACCCACTGTGCCGGTATTATTGCGGCTCAGGCAGGCAACGGCAGGGGCGTTGCGGGTATCAGCCAGAGCAGCGATGTTAAGCTGATGGCACTGAAGGTGCTGGACGAAGACGGAGACGGTGAATTATCTGACGTGATCGATGCCTATTATTACATCTATAAGCAGCAGATGGAAGGTGTCAATGTGGCGGCTATAAACAATTCCTGGGGAATCGATGAGGCTGACGAACAGGAATTGATGAAATATTTGATCGAACTTGTAGGAAAGAAAGGGGCGGTGACAGTCTGTGCCGCCGGAAACGACAGTGAGGACAATGAAGGGAACGCATCCATTCCGGCAGGCATTGACAGCGATTATGTGATATCGGTTGCGGCATCCAATGAGAAAGACGGACTGGCGTCCTATTCAAACTATGGGAAAGAGTCTGTACATATGGCCGCGCCGGGAAATCAGATTTTGTCTACGGTCAATGAAGACTGTTTTAATCCTTCGATTTACAGTGACGGGGAGAGAAATTCAAACTGCCAGTTTTATAAAAACTATAATGACGGTGATGTCTCAGAGATTAAGACAGAGGGATCAGGCAGCATCGGAAAAGGTACGGTGGCGGTTTCTGAGGACAGTGACTATTTTGGAAAAGAATCTGCCGGAAAGTCAGCGAAGATTTCAGTGAAGAATGCAGAGCCCGGAGATATCTATACGGTATATCTTCCTTATGACAGCGCCAAGGGCAGCACAGATTCCTATTTGAGCACGATGCTCAAGGCTTCCAGCAGTCTGGCAGTGGAAGACGGGGCCGGACTGGTCATGGCAAAGGACTATAAGCTGGATGAAGAAGGTCAGATCGAAGATCCTCTGACGTCGGAAGATGTCACCATAAACATGATAACGGGTACGATCCCTATGATGGCAGCCAACGGCGAGTCGGATGTATGGGGACATCTGTCCTATCCAACCCGCAGCACAACAAAGAATGAAAAGCGTGCGGTTGGTATTTCACTGGTAGTATTAGAGAAGCAGGATTTTACGATCCGTCTGGATGACACTGCAGTCAGCAAGGCAGGTGTATTAAGCCGGGATTTCGGGAAATACGATTTTTCCAGCGGGACATCCATGGCTGCCCCTCTGGTGAGCGGTGCGGTGGCAAACACTTCCTGGTACTATGGGAAGAAGGATGCACTCTCCAACAGGGAGACAGTCCTTGGAATGACAAGAACAGTGAAGGATCTGCCCGTGATTACCAGGGGAGTTCTGGACGGCAGGAAGCTGTCTGATCAGAATGCAATCCTCACCGGCGCAGCAGTTTCCGGGGGCAGAGTCGTTCTCTCAGGGAAAGGATTCGGAACTGGAGGTACTGTAAAGGTCAACGGTAAGGCAGAAAAGGCAGTATCCTGGAGTGATACAAAGATCGTTCTGGAAAACAGACAGTTAGTAAACCGGGTGGGCGAAGTCGAGATCCTGACCGGCAGCGGAAAATCTGTCACTGGTTCATTTTATTTTATAAAAGGTAAAAACGGGCCGAAAAAAGTCTTTTCAGCCGAGGATATTACAGACGGCGGGGGTGCAGTCTCCGACGGCAGGAAGATGTATTATCTGGACAAAGAGCTGAATCTTTATGTGATGGATGAGGAGGAACAGGAATTTTCCAGAATATCCTCTATGGCACGGGAGAAAGCATTTGCAGGCATAAAGAAGGGAGAACTGGACCGGTCAGATCTCAGTCTGGATTCAGCACCGGTCTACTGTGACAGGGCTGTCTATGCGATAGCCGAGGCGGATTTGGGATATGAGACAAAAAGATCTCTTGTGAGCTACTCATTTCAGACGAAATCGTGGTCGAGAGTTGACTCCTATGTGACGAAAACAGGCGGGGCCAAACTGGAGGGATCAGCTCTGACCGCCTACAATGGGAAGATTTATGTGATCGGAGGCCGGAATAAAAAGACCGGAGCTATGGAAAAGAGTGTCTTTTGTTACGACAAGGAGAAAAAACAGTGGTCCAAAGCCCCGGGACTTCCGGAAGGGCGCTGCCAGAGTGTGGCCGTCCAGTCGGGAAATCAGCTGATCCTTACCCTGGGCAGCAGCGGAAAGAAAGGGGAGATTCCAAAGAATCTTGTTTACAGCGATAAGAGCAGGAAATGGGTGAAAAAATCAGCTTCTCTGATACCAAAAAATAAGGGCGAAGAGATCTATACGGCCATTGTGGGCGTATGCAGAGATGGTCTGGCCTACGTGGGGCTTAATACAGACGGCTGCGGAAATGTGTTCCGGTATTCTGTTTCCAAAGATCGTTTTGAAGCCATGGACTATCAGGCAGCCTTTAAAGAAGATCTCATAGGAACCACTGTTGGCTCAAGGTTTCTCTTCATGCCTGTGACGGAGCAGGAAGATTTCGATTATAAAAATTTAAACAGGAAGAAGACATCGGTTCAGGCCAAAGCACAGAGCGATGTAGACGACGAGGATTATGACGACAGCTGTACGGTGTATTCTTATCCTGTAACTTCCGGGCTTGTGACGGTAAAAGCAAAAACTAAGCATGGAACTATCTCCGGAAAAGGAGGATACCTGCCGGGGCAGAAGGTAACGGTAAAGCCGAAGGCCGCAAAATATTACTGCTATAAGCCTTCCACTATGAAAGCAGCAGGCAAAAAGGTGAAAGGTAGCAGCTATTCCTTCCGCATCACGGGAAATGTAACCGTGTCCGCAGTATTTAAAAAGACTGTGGTGAAACTGAATAAGAAAAAACTGACTCTCAAAGCCGGAGATAAATACCGTCTCAAAGCAAAAGTAAAGACAGTTGGCAAAAAGAAGTCGGTTACATGGAAGACGAGTAAGAGCAAATACGCCACGGTTTCTAAAAAGGGCGTAGTAAAGGCGAAGAAGGCGGGCAGAGGAAAGACGGTTACGATCTATGCCAAGGCAAAGGATGGTTCCCGGTCCTATGCTAAAATCAAAGTAAAAATCCGATAACAATATAAAAAAGATCCCTGTGTTTCGCGCGATAAGGTATAATAAGAGACGCAGGGATTTTGTCTGTGCTTTTTCAAAAATTATGATCAGGAGGAATGTTTATGTTTAAAGACATATTACATAATGTACAAAAGCATCCGTCTCTTGTCCATTGTATGACAAACTATGTGACGGTCAATGATGTGGCCAATATTGTGCTGGCATCCGGCGGTTCGCCGATCATGGCGGATGACAAGGGTGAGGTGGAGGAGATCACGAGTATCTGTACCTCACTTGTGATCAATATCGGGACGCTGAACGCGAGGACCGTTGAGGCGATGGTGCTGGCAGGGAAGAAAGCCAATGAGCTGGGTCATCCGGTGATCCTTGATCCGGTGGGAGCAGGCGCATCCTCTATGAGAACGGAGACTGTTAAGAGACTGTTAAGAGAGGTTCGCTTCAGCGTGATCCGGGGAAATATTTCCGAGATCAAGACGGTATTTGAAGGCAGCGGTGCTACGCTTGGTGTGGACGCCAGCGAAGCAGATGCCGTGACGGAAGAAAACCTTTGGAAAGCAGCGGATATGGCAAAGTGTCTGTCTGCACAGACCGGTGCAGTCATTGTGATCACAGGAGCCATTGACATAGTAGCCGACGAGCACAAGGTTTTTGTTTTAAGAAACGGCAATCCGATGATGGCAAAGATCACCGGAACCGGATGTATGCTTGACGGAGTCGTCGCCGGATTTGTGGGGTCCAATCAGGACAGGGTTCTGGAAGCAGCAGCGGCAGCAGTGTGTGCCATGGGATACTGCGGGGAGAAGGCCAGGACAAAATGCGAAGGAACTTCTTCTCTGAGGATGCATCTGATCGACGCCATGAGCAGCCTGACGGCAGAGGAATTAGAAAGGGGTGCAAAGGTTGAGAGTAGAATCTGAGGCAATGACCCTCTATGCGGTGACAGATTCCGCATGGACAGGCGGGCAGACATTGATGGAACAGGTGAAAGATGCACTGGACGGAGGTATAACATTCCTCCAGCTCAGGGAGAAGGATTTGGAGTATGATGCGTTCTTACAGGAAGCAATAGAGATGGCAAAGCTGTCCAGGAAGTACGGGGTGCCGTTTGTTATCAATGACGAGGTGGAGATTGCCCTTAAATGCGGAGCAGACGGTGTTCATGTGGGGCAGGAGGATATGGCATGCCGGAATGCCAGAGATATTCTGGGGCCGGATAAGATCATAGGAGTATCGGTCCACAATGTAAAAGAGGCATTAAAGGCACAGGCCGACGGAGCAGATTATCTGGGCCTTGGAGCCGTGAAAGCCACGCCCACAAAGACCGATGCCAGGGTGGTGGAGTTCGAAGAGATAAAAAAGGTATGCGATGCAGTGAACATACCGGTCGTAGCCATCGGAGGGATCAAAAAGGATAACATGATGGAACTGAAAGGCAGCCATGTGGACGGGATCGCAGTGGTCTCTGCCATTTTCGGAGCCGAGAACATTAGAAAAGAGACGGAAGAATTGCGAAAGAAAGCAGAGGAGTTGAGAATACGATGAAGACAGTATTGACCATTGCGGGATCTGACTGCAGCGGCGGGGCAGGGATTCAGGCTGATCTAAAAACCATGGCCGCCCACGGTGTGTACGGCATGTCGGCCATTGCGGCGCTGACGGCACAAAACACCACAGGGGTTGCGGGAATCTATCATGTATCCAGAGATTTTCTGGAACAGCAGCTGGACTGTATTTTTACGGACATTTATCCGGATGCGGTGAAGATCGGTATGGTTTCGGAAAAAGAACTAATCGAGGGAATTGCCGGAAAACTGAAACAGTATGGTGCAAAAAATATTGTCCTGGACCCGGTTATGGTGTCTACCAGCGGCAGCAGGCTGTTAAGCGGGGATGCCATCGGGACCTTAAAGGAGGTGCTGTTTCCGCTGGCTGATATCATTACGCCCAATGTGCCGGAAGCGGAAGTGCTCTCTGGAGTCAGTATAAGGACAAAAGAGGATATGGAAGAAGCCGCGTCAAAGATCGGAGAATATTTTGACGGATATATCCTGATGAAAGGCGGACACTCGGTGGAAGATGCAAACGATTATCTTTTTTATCACGGAAAGAAAAAGATGTTCCGCGGCACGAGGGTGGAAAATGAAAATACCCATGGGACAGGCTGTACGCTCTCATCTGCTATTGCTTCCAATCTGGCAATGGGATGTGATATGGAGACGAGCATTCAGAATGGAAAAGAGTATATTACCGGCGCACTGCTTGACGGGCTGGACCTGGGAAAAGGCAGCGGTCCTTTGAATCATATGTATCGGTTGAAATAGATTTTTTATCTAAAACAGATCAAAAAACTGCTGCTTCATGACAAACGAATAAAGTCATGGAGCAGCAGTTTTTAAAGTCTACTCGTGATTCATGCACAATTTTGCGCGTTTGATATCAGGAACCGCAGTTAAAATAGGAAGCAGGATCGCTGCGACGACCAGGCCGGAGCATCCCTGTACCGCATTGGAAGGAACGCTTAAAAGTGCCGGTCCCACGCCCTCAGTGATATAAGAATGAATAAAATAGCCGGTTACCACAAAAAAGATATCTGCCAGCCCGCAGGGAATCATGGCAATGAGTTCTTTAACTCCGTGGTTTGTCAATATTTTGTAAAGGGTTGCTGCAGTCAATGCTACTAGGAATTTGACAATAAAAGTCGTGGGAGCATAGTAAGCATAGCCGGAGAAAATGTCGGCAAAGGCGGAGCCGATACCGGCGGCCAGGGAACCGTACTTTTTCCCTAAGATCACACCGCTCAAAATAACGAAGGCGTCCCCCAGATGGATATATCCGTGAGTGGCAGGGGTGGGAATCTGGATAACCATGGTTCCCACGCAGCAGAGTGCGGTAAACAGAGCAGTATATACAAGTTTTTTTGTTTGATTCATAACATCAGTCCTCCTCTTGCGAAATCATATCGATTATTTTCATTTATCTTAATACAATATGTGGCATCTTTTAAAATGCCAGTTATAATGTTTTTGATGGTGCCAGACTGTTTTTCTTTCCTAAAACATGATCTTATGATATAATCTCCTAAAAAGATTCAGGAGGAAAGTATGATTAATTTGTATGAAAAAGGTGCTTATTTAGTGAACGGCACCGAATTGGTAGATGAAGATAACACAGAAAAATTAGCACAGCTTACAGGGTCTGCACTGTCAAAAGAAGAAGCCAGACAGAATACCATTGCATATGGAATCCTCAGCGATCACAATACATCCGGAAACATGGACAAGCTGATGATTAAATTTGATACATTGACTTCCCACGATATTACATTTGTAGGGATCATACAGACGGCGAGAGCGTCAGGGATCGAGAAATTCCCGGTTCCTTATGTGCTCACTAACTGCCATAACAGCCTCTGTGCCGTGGGCGGGACGATCAACGAAGATGACCACATGTTTGGGCTGACTGCAGCAAAGCGCTACGGCGGCATGTATGTGCCTCCTCATCAGGCTGTCATCCACCAGTTTGCCAGGGAGATGCTGGCCGGAGGCGG